>JAFLBZ010000039.1 GCA_017303715.1 Rhodothermia bacterium
CGAACAGCCCAGCCCCGTAGGGGTGGCATCTTCGTAGAAACCCGTTCCTAACGCACAGCCCAGCCCCGTAGGGGTGGCATCTTCGTAGAAAATCGTTCCCAACGAACAGCCCAGCCCCGTAGGGGTGGCATCTTCGTAGAAACCCGTTCCTAACGCACAGCCCAGCCCCGTAGGGGTGGCATCTTCGTAGAAAATCGTTCCCAACGAACAGCCCAGCCCCGTAGGGGTGGCATCTTCGTAGAAACCCGTTCCTAACGCACAGCCCAGCCCCGTAGGGGTGGCATCTTCGTAGAAAATCGTTCCCAACGAACAGCCCAGCCCCGTAGGGGTGACATCTTCGTAGAAAATCGTTTCCGACGCACAGCAAAGCCCCGTAGGGGTGGCATCTTCGTAGAAATTCGTCATGAAACGCACAGCAAAGCCCCGTAGGGGTGGCCTCTTCGTAGAAAATCGTTCCCGACGCACGGCATTCGCCTTTATCCATCTTTCAGGGCTAAAGCCCTATGATTGGGGCCACTCTTCTCACCGCCTTGAAGGGCGGAGTTAGTGTTTTGGCTTTCCTCTCCGCGCTCTTGCGTGACGTTGCGAGACGCCTTATAACCCCATGCTTTAGCGTGGGGTTTTGTGCAGGTGGCCAATCTTCGGCTTTAGCCGTGACTAATCAAAGCCCCGTAGGGGTGGCATCTTCGTAGAAACCCGTTTCCGACGCACGGCATTCGCCTTTATCCATCTTTCAGGGCTGAAGCCCTATGATTGGAGCCACTCTTCTCACCGCCCTAAAGGACGGCGTTAGTGTTCAGGGCTGAAGCCCTCTGGTGTTCGCATGCCGTTCTCACCGCCCTGAAGGACGGCGTTAGTGTTCAGGGCTGAAGCCCTCTGGTGTTCGCGTGCCGTTCTCACCGCCCTGAAGGACGGCGTTAGTGTTCAGGGCTGAAGCCCTCTGGTGTTCGCATGCCGTTCTCACCGCCCTAAAGGACGGCGTTAGTGTTTTTTGTGCCGTTCTCTCTGCGCTCTTGCGTGACGTTGCGAGACGCCTTATAACCCCATGCTTCAGCGTGGGGTTTTGTGCAGGTGGCCGGTCTTCGGCTTTAGCCGTGACTTGGGAATTTCTGATTTGGAATTTGCCCCATTGGGGCGGGATAATGAAGATAGACAGGGCTTTTATTCGATGGTGTAGCGCAATTGAGCAAAAACATTGCGGGTAGCCAAAGGGAAAAAAGTGCGGGATTCGTTGCCATGCAGTAGAATTTTATCGTTCAGTAAATTGTTGAGGTCAATGGATAGTTGTAGGTTTTTGGCGCGTATTTGGCTTGGTTGGAATTGCAGAGTGGCATTGATCACGGTAAAGGCATCGTTGGTATCGTTAGGATCGGCAGTGCTGCAACCGCCATTGTCAACACAAAAAGCGCCCGTATGTTGTGCGGATAGGGCCATAAAAATGGCCTTATGGCGGAAGGAAAGCCTTAGATTTGCCGTCAAATTTGGGAAGAGTGAGATTGGGTTCCCGTCACGCAGTAATGGAGTTCCAGACTGGTCATACTCGGTAAATTGGACAAAAATGTGTTTGCCCCACGAGATATTTCCTGACGTTTCAAGTCCTTTGATCAGGCCAATTGCTCCTTCGGCCTCAATGCCTATATGTTGGGTTTGAGCGGCATTCCCATAACGGGGCACACCAAATTGATCGAGGCCACCGCTGGGTACAATTTCGTTCCGAAATCCCATAAAATATCCATTGACGCTTAAGCGGGTGATGTCGTTTCGGAAGGCAAAGCCGAGTTCTGTGTTGATGAGTTGTTCTGGTTTTACCAGAGGACGGGAGAAATCTGTTATTCCATGATTTACCTCAAATTTTGGTGTACTTCCTGCTCCGGCTTCTTCGGCATCGTAAAGTTCCTTTAGCCGAGGCTCACGGTTTGCAAGGGCAAAACTCCCATATAACGAAGCCGATTTGTTAAGGTTAATGGTAAGGCCAAGTCTCGGATTTATAAATAGATAAGGAACTGTAAACTTGTTGTTGAAATAGGCTTCCTCAAAGAAACGATAGGCCAATCTGACGGCCTGTACATCGCCTTGGAGTTGTGTGCTACGCCCTATTTTCTGCAAGTGTGAGGCGTATAAAGCGGTTAATATTTTGCCACCGCGATATTGATAAATGCGGGCATCAGCGTCGCCAATAAGGTTTTCGGGAACGTCGGCACTGGCACGTTGGATTCGGCCCCAATGCACGGAGCTATGCCAACGCACCTCGCCACCGATAGTGGTTTGGGCTTGGTTACTTTTATACGACCAAGAGGGTAACCAGCCAATATCGGCATTGTTCACCCGCGCGCGTTGGGTGATGGAGGTATTGGGAGAAACCGTATAGAAGTCTTGGTCTCGTTCCGCCGCACCGAGGTTATTCCAATTTTCGGGCAAGCGGAAAAAATTTGGAGTTCTCCAAGTAGCATCAAAATCAAAGTAACCACGTCCGATGAAGGCATACAATTTTTGGCTCAACGTTTGGTATTTGGCAATGGATTTGTCATACAAAACCTCGAAATGTGGTTGATGAAACCATTCTTGCTCATCAAAATTAGCCGAATAATTTGCACGGCGTTTTATGACATCTCCGTTGTCCGCTTTGTCTATGCCATAATAAGCCAAACCATCTTTTTGTGGCCCACCCCATGCTTGTATGGTAAGAGAAGCATCTTTTTTAAGGTGTTTGATACCAGCAAAATATCGCCAGAAATCCGTCCAACTACCCATACGGTAGCCGTCTGATCGTACACGGGAAAGCCGGAAAAAAGACGTGGTTCCTTTTTTACCCACACCCGAATTAAGCGCAAGGCTAAAGCGTTGTGTATTAAAAGCGCCATAACCGAGTGTGAATTGGGCGTTTCGCTGTGCTTTGTATGGGTCAGCCACAATATTTATGGCGCCACCAATGCCGGTAGCACCATAAAAAGCGGATCCCGCACCGCGCTGTACCTGAATGTCCGTAATGGCTCCTTGCTGATCAAAGAAATTGATCCAATACACGTTGTGGTCTTCGGCGTCATTTTGAGGAATACCGTTCACCGAAACGGCAATACGGCGTTGATCAAAACCGCGCATACGCAAGTACGCATAGCCAATGTTATTGCCATTTTCCGAATAATAGGTGACGGAGGGTAATTCTGCAAGGAGCGCTGGCAAGTCGCGGGTTTGTGGACGAGTTTGGAGGTCACTTGCCGAGAGGTTGGAGAACGTGATGGGGTTGACGTGTAGCTCGGCACGATGTGCCGTTATGGTAACGGCATCGGATTGGAGGCGCTGTGGCGTCAAGAAAATTTCGATGTTGTCTTGTGTGGTTAATCTTTGGCTGAAGTCCGCATAACCGATAAAAGAAACCCTTAGAACACACACGCAATCTGGAGCAATAGACATGGCAAACCGTCCGTTAAAATCGGAGGTGGCTCCTTTGACCAAGCGATTTCCATCTATCGTATGAATTTGTATGGTTGCACCCGGAAGGGGGGTTTGGTTTTGGGCATCCATGACTTTTCCAGAAATGGATTGCGCATGTACGGATTGGCAAAACAATAGAAAAAGCAGTACCGTATATCTCATGGTCTTCGTCGGTTGATGGAAACAAAAAAAGCAACCAACAAATGAGGATGCCTTGCTCGAAACGAAACCATGTTCGCACGATTTTCCTACGCCGGCATGATCCGGTTCAGGTGCAAAGGGTATGATCTCAGCCCAAAACGGGCACCCCCAATCGTTGTTTGTTGCCGCAAACCCCTAAAAGTGCTTTCTGGTTTCCCAAACCAGAGGGCTTCATGGAAAATTGGATTTTTCTTTGTTTTTGTAAAAGAGATAATACATGCCGCCAAATGCAAACCAACCTAACAAAAATCCCCAAAAAACATTACCCCATATGGGTAAATTCTTGCTGAAATGCAGGAGTAAAAGCCCTGGCATTGCAGAATAAAAAATGGGAAAAAAGTTGGAAAAAATAAGATTTTTTGGGGTACTTGAGATGGTAAAAAGGATAAAGAGTTGTGTAAATCTGGAAACAATTCCAGCAATACTTAATGCCATAATCGTCCAGAATGGGTTACCCAGAAGGCCAAAAATCCACAGAACCAACAACTGAAAAAGAAAGGACGTAAGGCTAAAAATAAGGTCTATACGTTGTTTTTGGAGCAAATCATAAATGGGAGAAAGTACAGAAGAGATGGTGATAAAAAACAACCAAGGGGCAATCCACTGTGCATAAGTCCCACTTGTTGCCCAATTCGGATTTTGCAAAATAAAAGCATATAATTCTGGACCAGCCAACATAACCGACAACACTGGAAAAGTCATCATCCAGAGCATACGCTGATATGTCAAGGCTGCAACATGACTTAAGCCCTTTTGGTGGAGTGCTTCGGCGGCCTGTGATAAAAACACACTGCTAATGGCGCTTCCCATTAATCCGGCTGGAATCACCAAATAGCGATACCCACGATCATAAACACCCACCACCGATTCGCCAAAAAAGTACCCCAAGCCCAAAATAATCATTTGTGTTGGAAGGGTATTGAGTAGGGCAGCAGGCATGGCATAGGCCGCAAAACGGTAATATCGTTTTATGGCATGGACCAAATACTTGGGATGGAAGGCACGTTTTAGCAGCGTTCGGTTCGGGAAATATGCTGTTATAAACAAATTAACCAACGAAAAAGTCCGTCCTAAAATAGCGCCACCAATAAGCCCAAAGGAACCCAGTCGGAGTATTCCGGCACCTAATTGCCCAAAGGAAGTTCCAATATTCCAGACGATGCGCGAGAGAGATATTTGCCGAAATGCGCGTATTCGAGTTAAATACAATTCAATTACACGCACTGCATTCGATAAAAAAGTAGCGAAGGGAACCGCCCACAACCAGTTTTTAAGGGTTGGCTTTTGGAAAGTTTGGGCAAAGAATTCCGCTGTAAAGGCAAATAAAACTTGGAGCAAAGCACAGAAGACCAAACTCGTCAAAAGCGATAACACAAGGACGTTGGTTGCGCCTTGAAAACTCCGTGGGAGTGCCATGGCGTCTTCTATCCGAAAACTTGCAATGACAGAGAAAACCATCACCAAAGCCTGAAACGTTGCCAGAATTCCAAAATCGGCCTCGGTGTAAAAATGAATCATTAAGAGCTGCGCAAAAAAACCTATGGCCATTCCAAGGGTGGAGCCAGAAATTAAGGTGGTCACCGATTTGCCAAAAGAGAGGGTTTCTTGCGAGTGTTTCACAGTTTTGGCCATTTATATAAAACCCATTCTTGGTTTTGATGGGCGATCGCGAGCCGATAAGCGCGTTTTTCGAGGTTTTTGTTCCGCAAAATATAGTCAGGTTTTTGAGGTATAACTTTGGCCCACCGCCATTCTGGTTGCAGATTGTTGGGTTGGGCGTGTTCGTGAAATGCCGCGTCTAATGTTGCTCCTACTTGCCGCATGGGTATCGGTTGTTTAACCAAAGGTGCGACTTGTTGAAGCTGGTGGCGCCAAAAAACCATTTCGGGATCGCGAAATGGAAAAGAAAGCCAATTTACAATTATACTGCGTTTTGCATTGCTTCGGAAGGTGGTATTAGAGGGTGGAATGGCAAAAAGTGCATTTTGGGGAGTGTTTTTGTAAATCCATTGTTCCATCTCGGATAGGGAAGAGGCGGCATAACAGAACGGGCCTGCTTTTTCAAATAGGCGGTCATTCTTTTGCCAAACCCCAACTGCAAACCCTAAGAAAAGCAAAACCATGAAGGTTTGCCACCAAAGAGGCTTGTGAAAGGCATATGTATTTATTTTATATATAATAGACGATAGACGATATTTCAAGAACCTTATTGTTGCACCTGAAATAAGCACGACGGCAAAGAGTTTAAGCCAAACAGCCAGTTTATAGAACTGAAACTTGGCCACAGCCAAGCTCTGAAAGACTTCTACGCCAAAAAAAGCGAGGCCCATAAGTAGGCCACTGACGAAAGAGAACCGTTTTAGGAAGGTTTGGTGTCGTAAAACGCCGCCTTTTTGAAGAAAATAAAAGGCCGCCGCACCCAATATTACAAGGGCAAGCCAGCCTAACGTTCTTGTGAGGTTGTACCCAAATAAATGGTGGAGTGGTAAACGAAAGAATACCAAAATCTCGAAAGGTGATCCGGTTCCAAAGAGATTGGCCAAAGTGATGGCAGGTTTTGACGTAAGTTGTTGGAAAGCAATCGGCCCAACGATAGGAAGGGAGGAAAGGGCATAAAAGCCCAAAAAAAGGAAGCCAGATCGCCGTGAAAGGGCTTGTTCCCGAACCTGCCAAACCGTTAAAATTGCCAAAACGATACCAGTTGTCATGCCTGTGATGAGGTGGAAACAAGTACCAATACCCAGTAACAATGCTGCATTTTGCATTTTTTTATTCCAAAAGGCCAAGACTGCCGGAAGGACAAATGTCCATGAGACCAATTCTGGAACCAAAAGGTTATACACCACATCATTTGCGCCAAGCGTCGTTTTATGGAACCCTACAATTGTGAGGAAAGTAGCCATAAGTGCTGCAAGTGGTTCTCTGATAATGCTCAACGCAATTCGATAAACCGCTTGTATGATCACCGTCCAGCACACAAGGTATGCAATGGCCACCACCAAAGGAATGGGTAAAACAAGCGAAGGCAAATAAAGCGAATACACAAAATAGGTGCGTACATTGAAACTTTCCGTCAGGCTACGCACAAACCAATCCGAGCCAAAAAGGTTAGGATCCAGTAACCTATACAAATAAGGCAACATCTCGTCTTGGTCTGATGTGGCAAAATCATAGCCAAAACGGAGAAAGTAGAGCAGCCAAAATATGCCAATCCAAGCAAATGGGATGTTCTTTGGCAAAGGCTTTATGGTTTTCGACGTATCCATTCTGCCATCCGAAGGAAGGGGTTTGAGGTTTGTTGGACATAGACATATGGGATCTCGGCGTCTGCAAATTTGCGCTTAAAAGCTGCGATAGACGGATGGTTTGCACCCACGAAGTCTAATTTTTCCATGCCTTTATGATGCAAGAAAGTGAAAGCAGAAATCAGCAAAAAGCCCATAAGTTCTAATTTCGGGACAAGGGTTGCACCAGCGAGCCACTCATAAGCCGTTTTTTTTGCTGAAAGGAAGACCACCACAGCCAAAGGTTCTTCGGGTAAATGTTTGAACGCAATGCTGCAAACTGTGGCTTCTTGGTGCGTTTTCAGCGTATTTACCAAGTGCAGAAGATTTGTGACCGGAATAGGCAATTTGCGTTGATGACGGGCATAGGATTGTGCAATCAATGCGGCATGTTTTTCGGTAAAACAGGCATCAGGCTGGAAGATTAACAATTTTGACGCCCGCCGAAACGCATGTCTTCGTTTTTGGGAAAGGGCTTGCAAGGTTACGTCTTCATTGCCGAGCAAGGTTTTCAACAATGTGTTTCGTTGATTGAGGTGCCATGGAACGGGTAAAGAGAAAGAGCGGAGGTCTATGGTGGGCAAAAACTCCATACTGGTGCTGGCGTAAGTCTCTAAAAAATAATCCAATACAGGTTCAATAATTTCTATAGTAGTGTGGCTTGGTAGCCAAAAAGGAGAGCCGTATGGAACCAAGGGAGGATTGACTGCTCGGCGAAAAGGTCCCCAATTCCGTTCAAAAACAGGGAAGCCGCCCACGAGTTTCTCCTGCTCAAAAATGCCCATTGTGATCGTCCGAATCTGTGGCACGGCGGTTTGGTAGGCCATTAGGAAGGCCGAGGAAAGAAAAGGGTGAACACCAACCGACTGCCCCATGACGAGGCTCCAATCTGCTAATTCTTCTGGAAACAAAGGGCGGAGGTATTTTGGAGACGTCAATGATTCCTTAACTTCTGTGATGGCCAATATGCTGGAAATTAAGGTTTTTTTTGAACAATCCCATGACCACACAATATTTTGCACCGCTTGATTGCTTTGAGGGCAATTATGTTACATTGCCCTCCGAAGAAGCACGGCATGTGGTACAAGTCTTACGACGCGGCATTGGTGACGAATTGGTGGTAGTGGATGGTGAAGGTGGCTGGTATAGGGTGAGGATTCAATACGCCAAAAAAGATAAACTAATTGCAGAAGTCCTTGAAAAACAAAGGGATGTTGGGGAGCCAGAAGTACGGTTGACAATCGGGCTGGCACTCTTAAAGAGTACGGATCGGTATGAGTGGTTTCTTGAAAAAGCCGTCGAGTTGGGGGTAACGGCGATTGTGCCTTTGCTGACCCAGCATACCGAGATGCGGCGTTTTAGGCCCGATCGTGCGCAAAAAGTGATGATTGCGGCCCTTAAGCAAAGTGGTCGTTCTCGTTTACCGTGCTTACATCAACCCACAAATTTTCAAGACCAACTCACCTTACAAGCCGATTTCCGCGCGGTACTTCATGAGAAAACAATGGAACCAAGCTTGTTTTCTCGGACACGTGGGGAGAAAATCGCCCACACCATGATTTTGGTCGGTCCGGAAGGAGGATTTTCCGAGGAAGAGATTCAGCAAGCGGAAGCCCATGGTTGGTTGATGGCCTCATTGGGTGAACGGCGGCTTCGTGCGGAAACGGCTGCTGTGGTTGCGGCTGGCTTAGGGTTGGTTTCTGTTTGAGGTTATGTTTTTTGCACGGCCTCGACAGCCAGACGATCAACGCGGTTGTTTAGTTCATCATTGGCATGGCCTTTCACCTTAATAAACAAGACACGGTGTTTTTGGGTTAATAAAATCAGTTCTTCCCATTGGTCGCGGTTTTCGACAGGCTTATTGTCGGCCTTTCGCCAATTTTTGTGTACCCATTTTTGCAACCATCCGGCATTGAACGCATTTGCCAAATAGCTACTATCGGTATGGAGGTGGACTTCGCAGGGTTCCTTCAGGGCTTTTAATACCTCGATTGCGGCTTGAAGCTCCATCCGGTTATTGGTCGTTTGTGCTTCTCCACCTTGTAAAACCCGTTCCTGCTGGTTATACAACAAGATGGCGGCCCAGCCTCCTGGCCCCGGATTTCCACTGCAAGCGCCATCCGTATAAGCGGTTATGCGCTTCAAGGTGTGCCTCCGGTGTTTAGCTGCTGGAGTGCTGCCTCGGCACGTTGGAATGCTGCATCACCGGGTTTTGAAAGGGTTTTCACTTTTTCGAATTGGGCTTTTGCGGCATCGCTACGGCCAATGGTCATCAACATGACTCCTTTATTAAAGTTTGCCTGAACATGATTTGGATTTTGTGCCAGAACCTGATTGGTGTTTTCGATGGCTTTCATTGGGTTTACGGCCTTGTCTTTTCGTGGAGCCTCGGTGATGGCATAGGTTAGGTAAGCAGCACCTAAATCGGTACGGACGTCGGGATTGTCTTTGAGTGTCAAGGATTTTTCATACGCATCAATGGCTTTTCCGGCGGCATCAATTCGGGTTTGAGGATCGGGTTGTTTATCCATCCAATCATACCAAAGGTGTCCGGCTTTCGACCAGACATCCGGCGTATTAATTCGTTTAGCGACTTCCGTCATCACATTTCCCGCCAAGTCTTCTCGTTGATTCTGTTGGTAAAGTAAGGCCAATTCTTCAGAAAGCCCTTGTTTTTTATTCTTGTCAGTTTCCTTTTCGATTTTGGCCATCAAGGCATCCGCTTTGTCTTGAACATCCTTTGGGATAGGGGCAGATTTTGCAACAGGAGGGGCGTTAGAGGGGGATGTTTGTGAAGTGGTGGTTGCACCCGGTGCACGGGTAAGTGGGGCATGGTCGTAGTTGGCTTTGCTCCACATGGTCATGCCGAAAAGTGCGGCCACTAAAAGTAAACTTCCACCAATCCAAAGATTCCGCGCCTTGGCTGAAAAGGATTTTGGATCGGGACTGGGAAAAATCGGACGTGGCTGGGTAGGTGCTATTGCCTCGAAAAGGCCATTTTCAGTTAGAAGTTCGGGTATTGGAGTGCCACAGGCGTAACAAAAACGGGCTTCAGAACGGTTCTCTGCACCACATTGGTCACAAAAGCGCTTTGAAAAAGGAGGCTGATTGACGGGAATTGCCGCCGTAGGTGTTTCGTTCTCGGCGATTTCTTCGTAAGTAACATGCTGGGAAAGAGACGTGCCGCATAGGTCACATTGTTCAGTTGTACTCGAAACACTCGCCCCACAAGCAGGACAAATCTGTAGGTTTTTGTTCATGGTGCCAATTTTAATTTGTATGTTTAGCCCTTGCTAATGCCTTAAATTGGGAAATGGTTCCGATTTCATCAAGACCCAAAATAGAAAATGAGTGTCTCCATCCTAAATCCACATGATTCCAATGTGTTTTTAAGACAATATGTGGGAGGTCGGTCACTAAAGTTAAACATTTATAAACGTAAAGAAATGCGTAAAACCTTATGGCTCTGGCTCTTATGGCCCTTATTCCTGAATGCCCAGACGGGAGAATGGCAACAAAAAGTAGCTTATGAAATGGATATTCAGGTGTATCCTGAAAAACATCAACTTAAAGGATTTCAACGACTTACCTATACAAACAACAGTCCTGATACCTTACAAGTGGTGTATTATCATTTATATTTTAATGCCTTTCAGCCAAATTCCATGATGGCCGAGCGGAACCGTCAGTTACCTGACCCAGATGGTAGGGTGGTTCCTCGTATTTTTAACCTCAAGGAAAATGAAATAGGCTGGCATAGGGTAGATAAACTCCGTCAGGATGGGGTAACGGTCGCCTTTGAGGTATATGATACCGTTATGAAGGTGAAGCTGGCAAAGCCTATTCCTCCCGGTGCGAATACAGTTTTCGAAATGAATTTTTGGTCGCAGGTTCCGTTACAAACACGGCGGAATGGGCGAGACTCTAATGAGGGCGTGGACTTCTCCATGAGCCAATGGTATCCCAAAATGGCGAACTACGATCAACGAGGTTGGTATGCCCGACCATATATTGGGCGTGAGTTTTATGCGCCTTTTGGTTCGTTTGATGTGAAGATCAACATGCCCAAGGCATTTGTCCTTGGTGGAACTGGCGTTGTACAAAATCCAGATGAGGTGGGGCATGGTTATGGCACAAAACAAGCCGTAGGCGATACCTTAGAGTGGCATTTTAAGGCGGAAAATGTACACGACTTTGCTTGGGTGGCCGATACAGACTATGCGCATGACATTGCAACCACGGCAAAAGGTACAAAAATACACATCTTATACCTGAAGCAGAACGTGCAGACATGGGGAGGGATGAAAGACATTGCCCCTAAAATTCTGGATAAATTAAGCGAGCTTTTTGGTGAATATGCCTATCCCCAATTTACCATTTCCCAAGCGGGCGATGGAGGAATGGAATACCCGATGATTATTTTCATCACGGGGAGTAGGGGTTCACTACAATCGTTGTTGGGTGTCACCATCCACGAGGGGGCACATGAGTGGTTTTATGGCATGATGGGGTCTAATGAGATGGATTATGCTTGGATGGATGAAGGCTTCACCAGCTATGCAACAACCGAGGTTTCCGGAAAATTACTGCGGAATCAGACCGATCCAAGTCATGCCGGAGCTTATAGTGCTATTGTTGCTGCACGTAAATATGGGTTTTATGAACCGTTAAGTACCCCTTCAGATTGGTTCGAGACCAATGGTGGTTACAGCACTGCCGCATATTCCGGCGGTCAGATGATGGCGGAAATGCTGGGCTATGTGATCTCGCCAGAACTACGGGATAAGTGGTTTTTGGAATACTACAAAAAATTCCGCTTTCGCCACCCAGAACCGCACGATTTGGAACTTCTTGCCGAAAAAATAAGTGGTCTTCAACTGGATTGGTTCTTCGATCAATGGACGTTGCGGAATTGGAAAAATGATTATGCCCTTGGCAAACTGACCTATAAAAAAACTGAAAAAGGCTACGAAACACTCGTAAACCTAAAAAGATTGGGTCGGGCGGTGATGCCCATAGACCTGCAAGTAGTGATGGAAGATGGCAGTACGCAATGGGTGAACATACCGGTATCCGAGATGCTGGGGCACAAGCCCGTTCCCAAGGGCTGGAAGGTTTTGCCTGCTTGGGGATGGACTTCACCAACCTACGATGTTTTGTTGTCGTTGCCCCAAAAACCTCTTTATGCAGAAATTGATCCACTTGGCTTGATGTTAGACGAAAATCGTCTCAACAACATTAACAAAGGAAAACACGCCAATGTTACGGCCTTCATGAAACCCCCTCAGCTTTACGGAAATCGGTACAGCCGTGCGTGGGCTGTTTTTCCTGCATACAATAGCACGATGGGTGTAGGCGTAGGTGCGCAAGTGCGTGGAATTGCACCTTTCAATAACGATCTTTTGAATACCCAAGTGAGCCTTTACACGGGGCTTGGTAGCAAAGACTATCAAGTGGAAACTCTTTCCGATGCTCTTGCCCTCATCAATTATGACTTCTTATACGAAAAAGAGTTGGGGCGACATCTTGGGGATTGGCGCGCAAAACTCTCTTTTGACAGTGATCAAGGAATCGTGGAAGACCGGTTGGTTGTTTCCCACAACTTAACGCCATTTTTGGACAGAAAAAGCTTCAAACGTACCCTCACGTTGGGCTTCACACACAACGATCGCATTATTGAGGGAGCTTATCCAAACGAAGGCTATATTTGGAGCGATAAAAATGTTTTGAGTGGCATGGTGGCTTATCGTTCGCAAAAAGCCGATCGTTTTGTGGAAGCAATGCTTGAATTTGGTGGGGCTTCATTAGATAAGCCCGTTGCGTTAGATGATTATAATAGTGCAAACAGAATGCAAATCAAAGCCCAACGTCGTTTGGGGCTTGGAAGGTCAAAAAATGGTCTTGCGCGTTTACATATAGGCATTGGTCCGAAGAATTTGGCGCCACAAAAACGCTTTATTGCGGGCAGTCCAGATTTGGAAAACCAATGGCGCTCGGATGCTTTCCGCACATTGTCTTCGCTCTCTACCGTTACCAACGTTAAGGCATTCTCCGGCGTTGGTCCTATCAGCTATTCCTTTGGCCGGGATGAAGGCTTTTTTATGATTGCTGGGAGTTTGTTGTGGGAGGTGAATCCCAAACTTAAATCGCCAGTGCTTGCACCCCTGACGGCCAATGTGTTCTTGGGGCTTGCAACAATGGGAGGCAGCCTCCTTAACGATGGCGGGTTTGCCGTCAATTATAACTTGGCGTCCCTTGGTTCGCTCTCAAAATGGGTTAAACAATCTGACGTGTTATCTGGCATGAACCTAAGTCTTAAATTCCCGCTTTTTGTGGGTACACCGCATTTGGTGGATGGTAAAAATAAATTTGCTTTCCGCTATAAGTTTGGGGTTGAACATGCCTTTTAATTCCATTATCATTTACACTGTTTTTAATGGCTCATAATATGTTTAAATTTTTTAAGTATTTGTTATTATTGGGTTTATTCCATAAAGATATTTTAGTGACAGCGCAGTATTTGCCACAATTGCCTCAAAAGAAATTGGTGGTGATGAATTTGGCCGCACATCCAGACGACGAGGATGGGCAAACATTGGCCTATTATCGTTATGGCAAAGATGCCGTCGCATACAGCATTATCTACACCAGAGGTGAAGGGGGGCAGAATGAGATTGGGCCGGAATTGTACGAATCATTGGGCGCACTTCGTACCCAAGAGACCGAGCGAGCAGCGCGTATCTTAGGTACAAAGGTTTATTTTTTGAATTACCCTGATTTTGGGTTCTCTAAGTTTGCGAAAGAAGCCTTTGAAAAATGGGGAGGCAGGGAAGCCGTTATTGCAAAGATTGTTTATATGGTGCGTAAGTTAAAACCGGATGTAATGTTCACCAACCACGATACGGTGACTGTTGGGCCAACGCGCCAGCACGGACAACATCAGGCCGTAGGCATTTCTGCACTTGCTGCTTTCCGATTGGCAGCGGATCCCACCTATCATCCCGAACAACTGCGTGAACAGGGTGTGAGCCTTTGGCAGCCAAAGCGTTTTTTCTGGCGGAATTGGATGGCGACTTCCGGAGAAGTGCAAATCGCGGTTTCTGATCCATACAAGGATGGACTGACGTATCAGCAAGTGGCCTTAAATGCCCTCAAGGAACATGCCTCGCAGGGGATGGATTTCTTTGCGGGTAGGCGGTCTTTTCCGCGTTATACGTATTTCCGGTTGATTGGTAAGGCTACTCATGCAGCTCTACACCCAACCGACTTGGCGGGAAATTTAGAAACCGTCCTTCGCAAAGCCGATTTGCCGTACTACTTAGATGCAGGTGGGTATTTTACTGCGGGAAAAGTATCGGTTGTAAATCGGCCTTTTGGCAAAGTGACTGCGGGAGAAAAGGTGGTACTGAATGTGCCTCAAGCCGATTTGACGACGCTCAAAGTCTGGTTGGATGGGGCTCCGATGGTATTGAAAAAAGAGGAAAAACAACTGTTTAGCTTTGCAGTACCCACTGCCGCTGTTGCCTCATTTCCCAAAATACCGAACCAATACATGCGGTTTTCAAATGCGCCTGTTTTTAGTTATGCCATTATTCGTAAAAACAAAATTGTGCAAGCTGGATACCTACCCCTCGAAATCGCTCCTGTGGTTTATTTAGCGCCACTTCCGCCGGTTGTTCGCTTATCGCAAGGGGAAAATACCTTTACATTTACCGGACAAATATTTGATGCTACCGCAAATCGTTTGGAGGCAACGTTGCAATTCCAAGACGAACGACTGAAAAATATCCCCGTTTCTATCTCGGTTACGTCCAAATCGGAAGGAAAAATTGAGCTACTGTGCAGCGTCCAAGTTGACGGCGATTTGCCGGAAGGAAATTACCCTTATACCCTTTCGTTACGTTCCGCCGGAAGGCGAACAGCAGAGGCAAAGCAAGTAGGTGTGATGCGGGTACTGAAAACCGAGGTCGCCAAAGGATTGCGTGTTGGCATAATCAAAAGCTATGACGATACACTACCAATGGCGTTAAAAGAATTGAATGTTTCGTATAAAATGTTGGATTCATTGGACTTGGCGGAGAAGAAGTTTGACCATTTGCACACCATTATCGTGGACATTCGGGCGTATTTTGTACGAAAGGATTTGCGCATGCACAACGGTAATTTATTGGAATGGGTAAAGAATGGTGGGAATTTGATTGTACAGTATCAAAAAACCTTTGAATGGAATGCCGGAGAAACAGATCCACTTGATCCGTCCAAGAAAAATCCAGAAACCACTTTTGCCCCATACCCAATTCGTTTAGGCGGACGGGATCGCGTCACGTATGAAAATGCTCCGGTTATGCTCTTACAACCGCAACATGTGCTGTTCCAGCAACCAAATACCATTACTGGACAAGATTGGGAGGGCTGGATCCAAGAACGCGGCCTGTATTTCCCTAATCAATACGATCAATCCTATACCGAACTGTTTGCAATGGCAGATCCGGGGGAAAAAGCATATAGGGGAAGCACACTTTTGGCGACCTATGGCAAAGGGACGTACCTTTTTACGGCGCTTAGCTGGTATCGTCAATTACAAGTGCTACATTCGGGTGCTTTTAGGATGTTTGCCAACTTGATTTCCTTGCCCCTTACCAAGCAATAATGTTGGTTGCCGTTTGGTAAAGATTTAGAGGGTGTATATGATCAATTAATTGTAATGGCACATTCTGTTTAGAATAAGTTATTGTAACTTAATTGTTTAATGAATGCAAGGTGCATCGCCGTTTTATACCAAATATTGTATTCTACGTTTTCCAATTATTTTAATCCCATTTTGAACATGAGAAAATTGATCTGGTATGGATTGTTGTTGTTGATGGCAATTGGGGTTGTGCCTGCCCAAAAAAGGAATCGCCCGCAACCAACTCCAACGACAACAAAAGCTTCGGTCGTGGCTTTGGACACCAGTTACCTGAGCACAAAGCGGTTTCGGAATATCGGGCCATTCCGTGGTGGACGATCAGCCGCCGTCACGGGTATTCCAGGGAAGCCCTTTGCCTTTCTTTTTGGGAGTGTTGGCGGCGGCGTTTGGCAAACGAAAGATGCCGGACAAACTTGGCGGAACCTGTCGGATGGATTTTTTGGCGGCTCTATCGGAGCCGTTGCCGTGAGTGAATGGGACAATAATGTGGTTTATGTAGGTGGTGGCGAAAAAACGGTTCGTGGAAATGTCTCGTATGGCTTGGGCATGTGGAAATCATTTGATGCGGGTAAAACTTGGCAACCCCTTGGCTTAGATGACACCCGCCATATCACGCGCATCCGAATTCATCCCAAAAATCCAGATGTGGTTTATGCTGCTGCGTTAGGCCATTTGTTCGGCCCTAATGAGCAACGCGGCGTATTCCGTAGTAAGGATGGGGGGAAATCTTGGGAAAAAGTCCTGTATGCTGGGCCAGATGCCGGCGCGGTTGATCTGGTGATGGATCCTACCAATCCAAGGGTATTGTATGCAACAACTTGGCAAGTAAAACGCACCCCATACAGCTTAGAAAGTGGCGGCAGTGGTTCGGGTTTGTGGAAGTCCACCGATGGCGGCGATACTTGGAAAAATATTTCGCGTGCCAATGGACTTCCGAAAGGGCTTCTTGGCATCATTGGCGTTACCGTCTCTCCGGCAAATCCAGATCGGCTCTGGGCCATTGTTGAGGCAGAAGATGGTGGTGTATTCCGCTCCGACGACGGGGGCGCAATCTGGCGGAAACTTAATTCAGACCGCAATCTCAGGCAGCGGGCGTGGTATTATACCCGCATTTATGCTGACCCGCAAAATGTGGATCAGGTATATGTCCTTAATGTGGATTTTTGGCGATCAAAAGATGGCGGAAGAACCTTCTCCAATATCAATACGCCACATGGTGACCATCACGACCTATGGATTGATCCACAAGACCCGCTCAGAATGGTCATTGGAGACGATGGCGGGGCACAAGTCACTGTAGATGGCGGCGAAAATTGGAGTACCTATCACAATCAACCCACAGCCCAATTTTATCGTGTGGTGACCGATGACCACTTTCCATATCGGATTTATGGCGCTCAGCAGGACAATTCAACTGTTCGGATCCTTCACCGTAGCGATGGATTTGGTATTACAGAACGGGATTGGGAGGAAACAGCTGGCGGCGAAAGTGGGCATATTGCCATTGATCCAAGAGATAACGACATCGTTTATGGTGGTTCTTATGGTGGATTCCTCACCCGAAAAAACCATCGAACAGGCGAGGAGCGGGACATTAACCCTTGGCCTGATAATCCTATGGGGCATGGCGCCGGAGATTTGAAGTACCGATTCCAGTGGAATTTCCCCATTTTGTATTCCCGACATTCGTCAAATACCCTCTATGCGGCTGCGCAAGTCCTCTTTAAAACCGAAAATGAAGGGCAAACTTGGGAGCCGATCAGTGGAGATCTGACCCGCAACGATCCCCAAACATTGGGTTCTTCCGGTGGTCCTATTACCAAGGACAATACCAGTGTGGAATATTATGGAACCATCTTTGCCGTTGCCGAGGGATTGGAAAAAGGCGTTATTTGGACTGGGTCTGACGATGGGTTAATTCACCTCACGCGCGATGGTGGGAAAACGTGGAAAGCCGTAACACCACCCACAAATTTGTTACCAGAATGGGCACAAATCAATAGTATTGAGCCACACCCCACCAATCCGGGTGGCTTATATGTGGCCGCTACCCGCTATAAATCAGATGACAGTAAGCCTTATTTGTTAAAGACGACCGACTATGGCGCTTCATGGTCGTTAATTACAAAGGGAATTGATGCTGGGCATTTTACACGTGTTATTCGAGCAGATGCTGGGCGTCCGGGATTGTTGTTTGCTGGTACGGAGTTTGGCCTATATGCCTCGATTGACGATGGGCAAAATTGGTTCTCGTTTCAAAAAAACCTTCCGATCGTCCCAATTACAGACCTTACCATAAAAAACAATGACTTAATTATTGCGACACAGGGACGCTCTTTTTGGATCATGGATGATCTGACACTTCTTCATCAACTGACGCCCGAAGTGTATGCCAAGCCATACGTACTCCTGAAGCCCAGGCCAACCTACCGCATGGGCGGCGGTGGCGGTCGTGGATCGCTGACCGTAGGAGAAAACCCGCTAAGTGGCGTACAACTTTCCTATTACTTTAAGCAATTACCCGATAGTGCTTCTGTGAAGCTAAAACTGCTTGGACGTGACGGAAAAGCCATTCGCACGTTCTCGCCGAAAGGCAGACCGGAAACTAGAATGTCCCTGAAAAAAGGCATGAACACCTTTTCTTGGAACATGCGATATCCAGAGGCCGAACGGTTTGATGGTCTTATTTTGTGGGCTGGGGGAACGCAAGGCCCAAAAGCTACACCCGGTCTATACGAAGCACGGCTTTTTGTGGGGAATGACTCGCTCTCAGTCCCCTTTGAAATCCTAAAAGACCCACGTGTACAGGCAACACAAGCCGATCTGGAAGCCCAGTTTGACTTCCTTGTGCAAGTGAGAGACGACCTTTCTGAAATCCACCGAAGCATCAAGCAAATCCGTTCCACACGCGAGGCCATTAAGCGGGTGGCGTCTGGAGATAAGGCCGTTAAAGCGGCTGGCGATGCGCTTCTGCAAACAATGACGGCCATCGAAGAAGCCTTATACCAAACGAAGAACCAAAGTGGACAAGACCCACTGAATTATCCAATCAAGTTAAACAACCGATTAAGTGCTTTGGCTTCCTCTGTTGGTTCGGCGGAAGCTCGCCCAACGGATCAAGCGTTTGCGGTATATGCACTGCTAAAACCACTTATTGCCGAGGAATTGGGGCGCTGGAAAGTGCTGAAGGAAAAAGAAATACCGGCGTTTAACGATTTGGTGGCATCAAAAAATATCCCTGCCATTAAATTGGATTGAACACAATGAACACAATAGAAAGGGCTGCTTTGTTAAGAAGTAGCCCTTTTGGGTTTCAGACGACGCAGAAACCCCACGCCGAAGCATGGGGTTAATTTAATCCGGAGAAGGTGTAGCTTGGTCGCTCATCAGGTTTGAGACAGAAAGCGAGTAAAAACAATGCTTAACCTACCCTTGATAGCGGAGATGCGAGCAAGCAAAAACAAGGGTTAATGTGTCACCTTAAACATTAAACTCTGCCCTTTAGAGCGGAGAGGTAAGTCCGTAAAAACGAAGGGCTTTAGCCCAGAACGATCCCCCGGCGTGTTGCTATGCGTTCGCTTGCAACTCACCAAGTTTTTTCCAGCACAGCCAAAGCGCCCGTGGCACATGGAAGCAGCCTTTATACGGCCCACCTTTGAAGCGATGGGTCACATTGCCAAAACGGTCTAAATACCCAAACCATTCCCCAAATTTAGGGTCGGGGAAGTGCTTGAACGTGTAATCAGTGGTTTCCTCGAAGCGTCTTAGGTCTTCTACATCGCCCGTGATGCTATAGTTCAATAAGTGGGCATACATGGCTTCGCAATGGGGCCACCAGAGTTTCATGTTCCATTCTAAGGCCGTTGGGGTATATCCTTCTGCATCCAAGAAATAATACAAACCGCCATATTCCTTATCCCAACCAGCATCATGTGACCAGCGCACCATCTGAATGGCCAAGTTTTGCAATGCTGGACGGTTCAGGCGTTGCGCCCAATGCTGCAAGAACCATCCAGCTTCAATGGCATGTCCCGGATTAAGCAAACGCCCATCTGGACTATTTATGCGGCCACCATCTGGAGCTACATTTTCAAAAACGGTTTTGGCGTCTTCGTGGATGTGAAGGCACATTTGTTGGATACACGCTTCAATTTTGGGCATAAACGGCTCAATATCGTTGCCCGCCACTTCCTCGATCAGATTAAGCAAGATCATAGGAACGGCCAACATGCGCATAGGGGTTGCACCTTCATATGCAGGACGACCAACTTTCGTCCAATCGAAAGCCCAATCCCAGACTTTTTCCAATTCTTCGCGGGCTTCGGTTAGGATTTCAGGACGGTTGGTGGCGCGGCTATATTCGGCGAGCGCCATAATGTAGAAGCACTCCGAAAATATTTTGCGTTGCAAATAAATGGGTTTACCGTCTGCGGTCATAGAAAAATAGACCCGTCCATCAGGCTGGATCGCCTTTTCACGGAGGAATTTCGCGCCCAAATCAGCCATATGTAGCCATTCTGGTTTTGGAGCTACTGCATTATAGAGTTTGCTGAACATCCACGTTTCGCGCCCTTGTAACCAGATGTGTTTACGGGTATCGTAAACGGTTCCGTCACGGTCTAAACAATTAAAAAAACCGCCATTTTCTTCATCTGGCGAGTGCTTTAGCCAAAAGGGAATCACTCGATCAAATAACTCGGTTTCAAATTTTTTGTGGTAGTGGGTAATGGTTTCTAAGGTCATAAATCGTCTTAATATCTAACTTAGTATTGTATAGTTTCGGTTGGTTTAAAGAATTCGATTTGTGCTGCTTGAACAGCATCTTTATACAAAGGCCATACCCGACTAAAAAAGTCGTTTACGGCAGAAACAGCAGTTCGGACAGAGGTTTCCGCGTGTTCGACAGCCCATTGTTCGGTAAGTCCGGCTGCACTAAAGGAGGAGCCAAGATAGCTCCGTGCATTGCCTAATTTGGCGGAAACGGTATTAGGATTGCGAGCAATACCTTGCCCTGCTTCCTTGCCCACCATGTTTTCGGCAAGTCCTCGAAGTGTTTCTCCCGCTTCTTTGCCTTTATCTTTTACGGTTTTTGCGGCTTCATCGGTACGGTCTTTAACCTGTTCTTCGATGAGGCGTAAGACCCGTTGAGCCTCCCGAATTTGATCCATTGCGGCCGTTGCGGCTTCGGTGGCACGTTCTACTCGTTGTATTAAAAGTTCGTTTGATCCCATCGCCTCTACGGTGGCGGTCTCGTTTGGATCTTTAGTAACGTTTACGTTTTGCTCTGAACGAAATTGCCCATAAACGAGGATAACCTTATACGTTCCGGGTAGAACCGAGGCGCCACCGGGTTCGGGAGCTTCTGGATCGGTGGGTTTGGGCTGGTTGGGGCCACGTACTCCTTTTCGGTTTAACCCCCAATAAAACCGCTGAACGCCGTCTTCTGCCTTTCGTCGCAAGGTTCGGATTTTTTCACCGCCTTGGTTGTAAATCTCAATGACAAGGTCATTGGGCAGTTTAGCCTCTTTTCCGGCCCCTTCTTTGGCTTTTGCCATGTTCAAAGCATAGGTAATCATAGCACCACGTGGACGATTTTCGCCTGCAAAAATCCCTGCGCCTACAAAACGTGTGCCCGGCGCCTCCGCCCAATTAGAAAGCGTAGCATCCGGTATCTGGAAAAGGGTTAATGGATTTTGTAGCTGGTTTTGGTTTTGTGCGATGGTTCTTAGGGGGCGGATGTCATCCAAAACATAAATGCCACGCCCAAAAGTGCCAATCACCAAATCGGCTTCGCGTGCCTGAAGGGCCAAGTCCATTGTTGGAACGGTTGGGAAGCCTGCTTTCCATTTTGCCCAGTTTTTTCCAAAGTCAATGCTTACATAAAGCCCCGTTTCCGTACCCAAGAAAAGCAAATTGGGCTGTTCTGTGTCTTGGAGAACCGTATGTGCATAACCGAAAACCTGTTGTGGTTGCACAATACGTGTCCATGTTTTTCCGAAATCCTTGGTATGGAAAACATAAGGCGCCCAGTCATTCATCCGGTGATTGTCCATCACGACGAATGCCTCTGCCGGATTATACGTCGAGGCACGAATTTGCGGAATCCAGATGTTCGCCGGAAGTCCTTTTATGGTGGGGGTGACATTGGCCCAAGTTTGCCCGCCGTCTTGTGTAATTTGCACCAAACCATCATCCGATCCCACCCAGATAAGCCCTTGTTGTAAAGCGCTTGGCGAAATGGCCACGATAGTGGTGTGGTTTTCCGCACCAGTTTGGTCTATAGTTAAACCGCCAGACTCCGCTTGTTTTTGTTTTTCTGGATTGTTGGTCGTGAGATCTGGCGAGATGATGCTCCAAGAGTCACCTCGGTCGGTGGATTTGTGGAGGAATTGGCTCCCGTAATAGATTGTGGTTGGGCTAAAGGGGTCAGTGGCGAATCCCGCATTCCAGTTGAAGCGCAAAGGTTTGTCTTCAGGATGCTTGGGCTTGATGAATTTCTGTTCCCCACCAACCAAATCGGTGCGAACCAAGCCACCCTGTTGTGACATTGCATAGACAAAACGGCTATTTGATGGATCGGGTGCAACATCAAATCCGTCACCAAAGCAGACTTCCTCCCACATGCTGTTTCGTATCCCACCGGCACGCCACACATAAGCGGGGCCACGCCAAGACCCGTTGTCTTGAAGACCGCCATATACATTATAAGGCAAGGCATTGTCCACATTAACATGGTAAAACTGTGCCAAAGGTAGGTTCTCAACAAAGCGCCATGTTTTTCCGCGATCCTGTGAAATGGCAAGGCCGCCATCATTCCCCACCATCATATGGTCTGGATTGTTGGGATGGATCCACATCGCATGATAATCGGGATGAATGTCGTTGTAAGGAATTAAGTTTTGAAAAGTCTTGCCACCGTCTTCAGACTGATCTACCACCACATGAAGGTTGTAAATTCGGTTTTCATTGCCCGGATCTACGTAAATTTCCCAGAAGTAAAACGGACGGCTGCCAATGTTTTTATCCGTTACAATAGTCCAAGAATAACCACCATCGGACGATTTATACAAAGCATTCTTCTTAGATTCGATCAGTGCATACACAAGATTGGGACGGGAAGGTGCAATCGCAATTCCCGTGCGGCCAAGATCACCTTCGGGCAATCCGTCTTCCTTACCAAGGCGCTTCCACGTATTGCCCGCATCGGTGGTGACAAACAGACCGGATCCAGAACCGCCAGACTTGAAAAACCAAGGCCAACGGCGGTGTTCCCACATGCCTACAATCAACTTCTTTGGGTTTTGGGGATCCATAACCATATCGCTGACACCAGAACGGACATCGGTGAACAAAATACGCTGCCATGTCTTGCCGCCATCGGTGGTCTTAAACACGCCCCTCGACTCGGTCTCGCCCCAAGTTGGGCCTTTTGCACCGATATACGCCACTTCGGGGTTGGTGGGGTCAAGGAGGATACGGTGGATGTTCCTTGTGTTTTCCAATCCCAAGTGAATCCAAGTGCGTCCTCCATCTAAGGATTTATATACTCCATTGCCGCCATTTTCCGAGTTTCTGGGATTGCCCTCCCCAGTTCCCACCCAAACAATGTCGGGGTTCTGCTGATTTACGGCAAGTGCGCCAATTCCCGCTACGGCCTGCTCGTCAAAAATAGGCGTCCACGCCACCCCGCCATCAGTGGACTTCCAGACCCCGCCCGATGCCGCGCCTACATAGGCCACGGTTGGATTGTTATGAACGACGGCTATAGCTGTTACCCGCCCACTCATTCCAGCGGGGCCAATACTGCGGGCCTTCATGCCGGAGAACTTAGAGGTTTCTAAGGGTTGGGCAACCACAAAAGGAAAGGTGGAAAAGCAAAATAACAGGACAAATCCAAGATTTATCCACAAAGAAACGGCTTTGAAACGCATGAAAAAGGGTGTTTGGTCTTTGGGTGATAAACGTCACAAGATAAGTATAAAACAATGGAAGCGTTCACAAGACGGTAAGGATATTTTTGGTGAGATCAAGAATCTGTATCTCCCATGGGGTGATTGAGAAAGAGGGGAAGAGGTGGCTTTTAAAGAAAGGATTCGTAATTTTAATTTAGGGATTGGGGAGCAAAATTGCTTCTTTCACTTTGTAGGTCAAGGGTTGTTTGGTGGTAAACATTAGTGTTTTTTGTGCCGATCTGACCGCCCTGAAGGACGGCGTTACTGTTCAGGGCTGAAGCCCTCTGGTGCTTGCGTGCCGATCTCACCGCCCTAAAGGACAGCGTTAGTGTTCTTTGTGCCGTTCTCTCCGCGCTCTTGCGTGACGTTGCGAGACGCCTTTTAACCCCATGCTTCAGCGTGGGGTTTCGAGCAAGACCCGATCTTCGGCTTTAGCCGTGACTAATCAAAGCCCCGTAGGGGTGGCATCTTCGTAGAAACCCGGTTCCAACGCGCGGCATTCGCCTTTATCCATCTTTCAGGGCTAAAGCCCTATGATTGGGGCCACTCTTCTCACCGCCCTGAAGGACGGCGTTAGTGTTCAGGGCTGAAGCCCTCTGGTGCTTGCGTGCCGATCTGACCGCCCTAAAGGACGGCGTTAGTGTTCTTTGTGCCGTTCTCTCCGCGCTCTTGGGTGACGTTGCGAGACGCCTTTTAACCCCATGCTTCAGCGTGGGGTTTCGAGCAAGACCCGATCTTCGGCTTTAGCCGTGACTAATCAAAGCCCCGTAGGGGTGGCATCTTCGTAGAAACCCGTCATGAAACGCGCGGCCCAGCCCCGTAGGGGAGACAGTTCAGGCTATAACCATGATGGACTGTGTAAGTAAGCCATGAATAGGGAAATGCAGACAACAACCAGCGCAAAGCAATTTGCCCTTAGCCTTCACAGCATTTGGCCGTTCATTACTTTGTTGGAAATCAAGTTCCACTTATCAAAAAAGATGGTTCGATTTGTATTTTGAAAGTGCATCATTCTTAACCTCCTTTTTTCCTAAATTGATCTTTGCAAATATGTTACGTATTTCTCTCTTCGTCCTATTGGGCGTTCTCTATTCGGTACAAGCACAAGAGGCTCACCTTCGCGTGAACCAATTGGGATATTTGCCAAACGATTCCAAAATTGCCATTGTGTTTGCCAAGAATCCGCTACGAGGCAACTTCCAAGTCCGTCATGCCGAAAGCCAAGCAGTGGTGGCACAAGGTTCATTGAAACCTGCAAGTGGCACGGCATGGAATACGTTTCCTTATGCTTACAACCTTGATTTTAGTCAAGTGCGGCAGACAGGCCACTATTTTGTCCAAGTCGGAAACGCCGTGTCGCGTCCGTTTCGTATTGGCATAGATGCGTTTGGGACGCATCAAGAGGACTTGCTTGCATTCATGCGGCAACAGCGTTGTGGCTACAACCCTTATTTCAACGTGGTTTGCCATAAACGCGACGGAAAAGTGTTTTATGCGCCTATTCGAGATTCTCTTTTTGTTGATGTGAGTGGTGGTTGGCATGATGCTGGCGATCAACTTAAATATCTCATTACGGGTTCGAATGCAACGGCGCGAATGTTACTTGCTTATGAACTGCAACCCAATAAATTTGCCGATAACTTTGATGAATACGGACACCCATACGCAAACGGCCTTCCAGATGTATTGGACGAAGCAAAATGGGGCTTAGATTGGATTCATAAACTTCACCCAAAACCCGATTGGTTGTTTCATCAAGTTGCCGATGACCGCGATCATCGCGGCTTCAAGATTCCCGATCAAGACCCTGCAGATTATGGCTGGGGCGCTAATTCGTATCGAACAGCCTACTTTGCGGATGGAAAACCGCAAGGGTTGGGTAGATGGAAGAGCGAATCCACAGGAATAGCCAATATCGCGGGTCGTTCGGCGGCAGCGATGGCAATAGCGGCACGTATTTGGAATGAGCGTGGTATTGACTCGATCTTTGCCGAGAAATGTAAACGTGCTGCGATAGCACTTTACGAATTGGGCAAAGCGAAAGAAGGTTTCCAGCAAGGCAATTCTTACGGTGCGCCGTATCGCTACAACGAGGATACGTGGGCGGACGATATGGAATGGGGCGCAGCAGAATTATATCGCTTGACGGGAAACCTCGATTATTACGAAGAGGCAAAACACTACGCTGATATGATCCGCGACGATGGTGCTTTGGCACGCGACTCTATGGCGCACTATCAAAAGTATCCGTTTATGAACATGGGACATTTCGCGCTTTATCAAGTTGCGGATGCTGGCACCAAGGCCAAACTTGCTGGTTGGTACAAAAGTAACCTCGAATTTATTGCGCAGCGGTCTAAGAAAAATGCGTTCCAAATCGGTACACCGTTTATTTGGTGTTCCAATAACCTCATGGTCAATTTTATTACCCAAGCCTTGTTGTATGAACAAATGACGGGCGATACTCAATTTCGTGAACTCATGTTCCTGCACCGAGATTGGCTTTTTGGGCGAAATCCATGGGGAACAACCCAATTTACGGGCATCCCACAACATGGCGAGTTCCCTGAAGACGTCCACCTCCCTAGTAATCCAACATTACATAAAGTGGAGGTCGGTGGCTTAAACGATGGGCCGATTTATGCCTCGATCTATAACAAACTCATTGGCTTAACCTTACACCAACCGGATGAATTTGCCGAATTTCAAAATGAATATGTGGTTTATCATGACGACATCGGCGATTATTCCACCAACGAACCCACCATGGACGGAACGGCGGATGCCCTCCTGATGATGGCGATTTTTGGGCTTCGGGCGAAGTGAGGCGTAGGTGAGGGGGACTGACGCTTTTCTCTCAACCAATCTCTTTCATGCCTAAGTTTCTTGGGACACACCTTTTTTGCGTATGTTTTTTCTGGCCTTAGGGCAAATGGCTTATGGACAATAGACCGATAAAAACCGTTGTATGAGACTGGCCGCTTGTGGGGTATCCTCGAAGGAATCTAAGATTGCGGCCAAGTGGTGTGCAATTTCGGGATAGTGCTGTTGGTAGCGAATTACCCGCTCGGAAATGGTGGTGCGGTCTAATTCACTGTGGAATTGCGTGCCATAAATGGGCTTTCCGGCAATTCTAAACACCTGAAAAGGCGCTATTTGGTTGTTGGCTAATTCAATACCATCAGGCGGAAGAACAGAAACGCGGTCGTGGTGGCCTTGATTTACCCGAAGAAACGGAAAAAAGTCCGAGAAAACAGGATCGGATTGTGCTGCTGGGAGGAGGTTGACCTCGGTTGCGCCCATTTCTGCACGGAGTGGGTCGTGAACCACTGTGCCACCGAGGGCACGCGCCAAAAACTGGTGTCCCCAACAAGAACCAAAAACAGGCACATGATCCTCTTTGCACTGTTGGATAAACCCGATGAGTGCAGGAACCCAAGGGTAATCTTCATAGGCTGCATAACCGCTGGAGCCACCGATGATTACGGCCTCTACTCCAACCGTTGTTTTGGGCAACGAATGTCCGGCGGCCAAATTGGCAACGCCTAAGGTCTCTGTGGGTTGGTTGCAACACTTCGCAAAAGACCGCTGTTCTTCTTTTTGTGTGAGAGCATCTTCACGAACTTGGATAAGTAGGATATTTCTTATGCGTCCAATTGCCATAAATCTGCAAAGCTTTGGGTGAGTGTTTTGTACAGAAGGTGTAAGGGAAGCCCCATCACATTATAATAGTCGCCTTCAATCCGTTCTATAAACAAAGCCCCCCAATCGTCTTGTATGCCATAGGCCCCTGCTTTGTCTAAAGGAGCGCCAGAAGCCACATACCGCCTGATTTCTTGCTCGCTCATGGGGTAAAAAAATACGTCAGAGCGTTCTACTTGGGTGACGATGCGTCCTGAAGTATGGTTCGCCAAACAAATACCGGTATAAACGGTATTAGAACGGCCAGAAAGTGTGTTCAGCATCTCAATCGCATGATTATCGTCACGAGGTTTGCCTAAGATCACATCATCTAACACCACAACCGTATCGGCTGCTAGTACCAAGGCTTCTGGCTGTTTTTGGGCAACAAACAGGGCTTTTTGGGTTGCAAGGGCCATTACCACTTGTGCAGGGGATACATTGGGTGGGATCACTTCCTCCTCCTCGCAAGGGCAAACGGAAAAAGTCCAGCCGAGCATTGATAAAAGATGCTTTCTTCGTGGCGATTGTGAGGCCAAAACCAATGGCACGTGAAAATGAATCATTTTTTTTTCGGAAAATACTACCGAAGAAACGATTTGCGCACGATCTTTGAAACATCTTTTAGTAGGATGTTGATAAAAAAAATTGGTTAAGCTGGATTGATTGGGCTATTTTGTTAAATTCTCCCACCTGAAATGTCGAATCAATCCACAGAAAGAAGTGCCGATACCCTCGGCCAGATAAACATTTGTATGCCTATTATTACGCTATGCAACCACAAGGGCGGTACTGGAAAAACCACAACCACCATCAACCTTGCAACGGCACTGGGGATGTCTGGCTTTAAGACCTTGGTGGTGGATTTGGATCCGCAGAGTTTCTTGTCCGAGATGTTGCGGCTGCCAGTGGTTAAGGAGGAAAACACGACCCTTGCTTTTTTTGGCCTTCACGAATCTCTAAACGATATTCCGGTGGTTAAGGGTCGTTTTTTTGATGTCGTTCCTTCAACGCCCAGCCTCACCAAACTGCTCCGTCATTTAACGAAACCGACCGACGTTTTTTGGATGAAGGAAAATATTGAAAATGGGCACGATTATACCTTTGTCCTCATAGATACAGCGGCGTCATTGTCCGCATTAACCTTTAATGCCTTGGTTGCGAGTGATATGGTCATAATCCCCGTCATTCCCGAATTTCAATCGGTCGTAGGAGCAGAACAAACGTGGCAAACCTGCCAGATGGTGCGTAAGTCTTTAAATCCAAGCCTTGCAGAACCCTTCTTCCTACTCACTAAAGTGGATGCTCGGCGCAGGATGCACCTCCGGTTTCAACAATACTTACGAGAGAAATACGACCATGCTGTTTTAAAACATTACATTCGGACGGATACACTTCTTACGGAACGGGGTTTAGCTGGTGCGTCAGTTTTCGAGATAGATTTACATTCTCGCGGGGCAAAGGACTACGCAAACATGGCTGAAGAGATAATTCATCAATTTAATATTTTGCCTTCCTGATTTGGCTTACATCTAAAGATCCAAGATTTTAGAAGTGAGGCTTTACTGCTGAATAAACTAACCTTACCATGAAATGAAAATAATTTCGGTTTGTAATCATAAAGGAGGTTCTGGCAAAACCACATGTTCCATCCACCTTGCTGCATCTTTGTCGTTGGCAGGGCATAAAACCTTGGCCATAGATTTGGATCCGCAAGGGTTTATGTCTCGCATGGTTGGTTTTTCCGAGCCTAACGAAAAGCAATCTGCCCTAACCTTATTTGGTCATCAGGCGGATTGGGAGAGCCAGTTCGTGGCGGAGTTAGCAGAATTTGACTTTATCCCTTCCTCAAACGCCCTGACCACCGCCCTTAAAAAGTTGACCAAGCCAACTGATGTCCTCTGGCTCAAAGAAATCCTAACAGCAAATACCAAATATGAATACATTGTTTTGGACACCTCCAGCTCGGTGACGGTCTATACCTTAAATGCCTTGGTCGCCTCCCACCATGTCATTATCCCCGTCATTCCCGAATATTTGCCAGTCATTGGGTCTGAACAAACGTACCAAACCTGCACCCTCGTCAAGGCAAAGCTAAATCCTGAATTGGCGAATCCTTACTTCTTACTCACCCAAGTGGATGGCCGGAAAAATATCCATCAGCGGTATAAGCAATATCTGCGAGATGTTTATCAACACCAAGTCTTAGACCATTTTATTCGCACCAATGCCAGTTTGTCGGAAGAAACGCTGAAAGGCAAAACCTTGTTTAGTACGGAACCCAACTCAAAAGGAGCGATTGATTTCGCGAATGTTACCGATGAATTGCTGGGCTTAATCCACTCCGAGGAAAAACCAGCCCCAAAAATTGAACATACGTTGGACGGAACATGGAAACGTTTGGTAGAGCTATAACCTCGCCTACTGACGGATTACTTTCAAATGCTGTTTTGTGGCCCGCGAACGTTTTTTTGCGGGCTTTTTTTTGTACCTTCGTTTCTTTATGATTTCCTTGAAGATAAGCGCTGCTAAAAATGATGTTAAATTGGGTGAAAATAGGTGTTTCTGCCTTACTCCTTATGGCCGTTATGGTTTTAGGGATGAATGGATTTGGTACGAAAGTTCCGGCATTGGGTCGCTTATTGGATCCGCTTGATGGAACCTATCGTCTTGCAAGGATGGCAGATGCGCAAGAAGTGGATTTGAACGGTGCAAAAGGCTTAATTGACGCCGTTACGATTGAGCGAGACGAACGAGGCGTCCCACATGTCTTTGCCAAACAAGAGATGGATGCCGCTTGGGCTGTAGGGTTCCTCATGGCCAAAGATCGGCTGTTTCAAATGGATTTTTTGCCCCGTGTCTCCGAAGGAAGGCTTTCGGAAATTTTGGGTGAGACTTTTCTAAACCGAGACAAGTTCCTGCGCTCGACTGGAATGCGCTGGGGAGCCGAACAAAACCTTGCATGGCTCAAACAACATCATCCCGCAGCTATCCAACAAATGGAAGCCTTTTGTGCAGGGGTTAACCATTATTTAGACCAGATGCCACTTGAAGATTTGCCCTTAGAGTTTCGCTTATTGGACTACAAGCCCGAAAAATACACCCCGCTGCGCACGTTGTTGGTTCTTCAATACATGAATTTCGACTTAACGTGGCGCTCGGACGATCTTGCTTATGCCTATTTGCGCAAAGAACTGGGGGAGGATGCCTTCAACCGTCTTTTTCCCCAACTTTCTGACCAATTTAGCCCGATTAGCCCAGAAGCAAATGGGTTTATTTCTCCCATTGCCCCCAAACAGCCCGCACCTATTGCAGCAGCAGACGCCTTGGTCGAGGTTGCTAAACTTTATCAAGACTTGGCAATGGTTCTGCCTGACTTTGGGCATCCGGAAACGGGGTCGAATAACTTTGCCGTTTCGGGGAGTAGAAGTACAACCGGTAAACCTATTTTGGCCGGAGACCCGCACCTCGCCCTTACCTTGCCCGCCATTTGGTACGAACTTCACGTCAAAACGCCGCAGCTAAACTCGCATGGTGTGGCGGTTCCGGGTACGCCTTTGCCCATCATTGGTTTTAATGACCATATCGCTTGGACGCCAACCAATACCGATATTGATCAAATTGATTTTTATAAACTTACCTTGTCTCCTGATGGAAAAAAATACCGATATCTGAAGGAATGGCGTTCGATTATTGAAAAGGAAACAACCATTAACGTAAAAGGCGGTACGTCTAAAAAACAAGTTTTGCGATACACCCATTGGGGGCCTATCCTCTTTAACCAAGATTATGCTTCGGAAGCGATAGCGGTGCAATGGACGGCGCATAAGCCTTCAAGAACGCCCATAGCCGTTTGGGAAGTGAACCGGGCGAAAAACTTAGAAACCTTTGAGGCGGCCATGCAGAATTTTGATACGCCCATGCAAAATTGGCTTTATGCAGACCGCGAAGGCAATATCTCCATTCGTTCTACCGGATACATGCCTATCCGCAGGGTTGCTTATGCAGGCGGCCTTTTAGACGGGGCTACCGATGATGGTGAATGGGTTGGACGTGTACCCTATGCCGAGTTACCAAGCGGGCGGAACCCAGAACGTGGTTGGTTGATGTCTGCAAACCAACAACCAGCATCGGGAAATTATAAGTATTTCCAACGTATAACTTGGCGGGATGCCTTCCGTTCTTTGCGAATAGATACCTTGCTCTCGGCCAAAGAAAAACACTCGGTGGCCGATTTTAAAACCTATCAATCGGATGTTAAAAGCCTCCAACACCACTATTTATTGCCCTTTTTGAGACAACCCTATCAAGGCAAGGCCAAAGAATTGCGGGATAAGTTATTGGCGTGGGACGGTGTTACACGCACCAATCAATCCGAGCCGCTGATCTTAGATGTGCTTCTTGCAAGTTTGAAAAAATTGACTTGGGACGAGTTTGACGTACTCGATGCAAAGTTTAAAGCCGCCAGTGGAAATGAGGAAACCCGAAAATCCAAGGAGGAATTCCTAAAACGCCCCGAACTACTTCCGTTGTTGGGACTTTTAGAGAAAGAAGCCAATTCGCAATGGTTCGACTTGAAGTCCACACAAACTCGCGAGGATGGCCCGATGATTTTCCGCATGGCCCTAGAAGCCACCGCCGATTCCTTGGAAAAGAAATACCAGAAATCGAACGGAAGCATTCCGGCTTGGGGGGAAGTACACCAAGTGGTCATGCCGCATATTTTGGCAACAATAAAGCCATTAGGCCGAGGGCCATTTCCGTTTTCCGGCTTCGACAACACGGTATCCCCTGCACGAGGACGTTTGGTGAAAAACTCTGCGAGTTGGCGAATGGTGGTGGATTTTTCCGGTGACAAACCAATGGGCTTTGGTGTTTTCCCCGGCGGGCCAAGCGGAAATCCGTTTAGCCAATTCTATGACCTACAAATTGGGAATTACCTGAACTTTTCGTATTACCCCTTGCATCGTCCTCGAAAAACCGGAGAACTTCAGAACGTGAAAAGCCGGATTAGGATATGGCCAGCATAAGCCGTTTTATCCGTTTAAAGCAATTCTTCAACGTTCCGAAACCTGCAAACTTTTTGTAGGTTGGAGCGTCATCTTGGCTTTTAATCCCTTATGATGCTTCTTGATTCTTTTGGCCGTTTCCACTCGTATTTACGAATCTCCGTCACCGAGCGGTGCAATTTGCGGTGCGTGTATTGTATGCCTCCAGAAGGGGTGGCCCTTTCTCCAAAGTCACATTTACTCACCTTCGAGGAAATCGAAAGGCTTGCAAGACTTTTTGTTCGGCAAGGCGTTCGGAAAATCAGGCTTACAGGCGGTGAACCTTTGGTACGCAAGAATGTCGTGGAATTGGTTGAAAAATTGGCCGCTATCGAGGGCGTAGATACATTGGCCATGACAACGAATGGCATTTTGTTGTCGCGGTTTCTGCCTGCACTCAAGAAGGCGGGAATAAACCATCTGAATATTTCTTTGGACACCCTTAACCGCGAAAAATTTCACAAAATTGCTCTTCGAGACGACTTCGACCAGACCATAAAAGGAATTTATGCCGCCATCGAAGCCGGTCTTTCTCCTGTAAAAGTGAATTGTGTGGTGATGAAAGAGGTAAATGAGGACGAATTGAACGATTTTGTGGCTTGGACAGAGCATTTACCCATTGAGGTGCGCTTTATCGAATACATGCCATTTTCGGGAAATCAGTGGAATAAAGGTGGTTTCGTCTCGTTTCAAGCGCAATTAACCCAGATCCAAAAAAAGTTCCCTTTAATTCAGGCCGCAAATGAGGCAAACGAAACTGCCCGTTTGTTCCAAGTGCCCGGATTTAAAGGACAAGTCGGGTTTATTACTTCGATGTCTGAAGCCTTTTGTAGCACCTGTAACCGATTACGCATTACCGCTGACGGCAACTTAAAAGTGTGTTTGTTTGGTCATCATGAAGTAAATCTGCGCGACCTTATGCGGAGTGGTGGGAGTGATGAAGACCTTGAAATGGCCATCTCTGAGGCCGTTCTTAGAAAAAAAGCTGCCCATGCGGGTATGCTAAACTTGGTGGACTTGGAAAATAGACCGATGATTTTAATTGGCGGTTGATAGATGCCATATCTTTACCACAAAAAAGAATACATCCACTTGCAAAAAATTGTAAATTGAATGTTTGCCATTTTGCAAATTAACGCATAAACCAACTTAAACATAAACCTTAAGACATGATCGAAACGGAAATACCGAGCCTCTCGCATGTAAATGCCGAAGGACAGATTAAAATGGTGGATGTTGGCGAAAAAGGGGCGAATTGCCGTACAGCATTGGCTTCTGGAAGGGTGACACTGGGGAAGGAGGCTTTCCTAAAAGTAAAAGAAAACCAGATTAAGAAAGGGGATGTTCTAACGATAGCCAAAATTGCGGGAATCCAAGGTGCAAAGCAAACTTCCATGTTAATTCCACTTTGTCATAATATCTACTTGCAAAACGTAACAGTTGAAACCGTCCTAAATGAGGAAAACCTATCGGTGGATATTCTTGCCTTCGTGAAAACACACGGCCAGACGGGGGTTGAGATGGAGGCACTTTCCGCGGTTTCAGCAGCGGCACTTACGGTCTATGACATGTGCAAGTCTGTTTCAAAAGACATTTCCATAACAAACATCTGCCTTCAAGCCAAAACTGGTGGATTGAGTGGAGATTATCGCCGGATCCTCGACAATTGAAACAAAACCAATAAAATGGTGGCGGACGTTAAACTTCTGGTCTATAGCCATAAGATTTAGGACAAAAGACCATAAAATAAAGCCGCAATTTTTTCGGGCCGTATTCGTTAATCACCGAAAATCCGCTTTATATTATCCCATAGCGATTCTTTTGGACATTGGTCGTGCAAAACTGCAATACCATTGTCATTCATTAAAAAAAGTATAAAAAATGGATGTCGAAAATTTCCTTTCAATGTTTGGCGTTTTTGGGGTCATCGCTCTCGTACTGATGGTGCTCTTGTTCTTTCGCTACATTCCAGTCGGCCTTTGGATTACGGCCTTCTTTTCGGGCGTCCGTCTGAAACTCATCCGAGATTTGGTGGGAATGCGCCTGCGAAAAGTACCGCCTCACCCCATTGTTCGTGGGCTAATTACCGCACATAAAGCCGGAGTAGAAGTCAGTCCAGAGAAATTAGAAGCACACTTCTTGGCCGGTGGCAACATTAATTCGGTGGTAAATGCCTTGGTCTCAGCAGATAAAGCCCGGATTGATTTGTCGTTTGAGCGTGCAACTGCTATTGACTTGGCGGGTCGTGATGTTTTCCAAGCCATTCAAGTTTCGGTTACACCAAAAGTGATCGAAACACCAGCCATTGCAGCAGTTGCCAAAGATGGAATCCAGTTGCGGGCAATTGCGCGCGTAACGGTTCGTGCAAATATGGAACGTTTTGTGGGTGGCGCTGGCGAAGAAACCATCATTGCCCGTGTAGGGGAAGGTATTGTTTCTACGATTGGTTCCTCAAATTCGCACAAAGAGGTACTGGAAAATCCAGACAAAATCTCGCAAGTGGTATTGGCAAAAGGCTTAGACGCCGGAACGGCCTTTGAAATCCTATCCATTGACATTGCAGATGTGGACATCGGGGAGAACATCGGTGCAAAATTGCAAACCGATCAGGCCGAGGCCGATTTGAAGATTGGGCGTGCACGTGCCGAAGAGCGCAGAGCGGCTGCCGTGGCCCTTGAGCAAGAAATGCGGGCGCAAGTCGCCGAACAACAAGCAAAATTGGTTGCCGCCGAAGCCGAGGTTCCAAGAGCCATTGCCGCCGCACTCCAATCTGGTAAGTTAGGGTTTATGGACTATTATAACCTGAAAAACCTACAAGCGGACACCAAGATGCGGGACGCGATTGGAAGTGGGAGCGACGCAAGCCTCCAAAACGACTAAGTGGTCAAGGGGCTTTCGGATTCGAAAGCCCTTTTTAATGAAGATATTAACAACGAAGTATATAAAACAGCATACAGCAGATGATTAAAATCCTTTTGGCCACACGCAACCAAGACAAAGTGAATGAGTTTCGGGAAGCGCTCAAAGGTCTTCCATATGAGGTCGTAACGGCATTAGACTTCCCCAGCCTTCCAGAAGTGGTCGAGGATCGTTCGACATTAGAAGGCAATGCAGAGAAAAAAGCAGTTGAATTGTATCAGGCAACAGGGGTTTTCTCAATGGCGGATGACACAGGGCTTGAGGTGGAGGCATTACAGGGCGCACCCGGTGTTTTTTCCGCTCGCTATGCAGGTGAACATGCAACCTATGCCGAAAATCGAAGGAAAATGCTACTCGAAATGAAAGGGATTCAACACCGCAGAGCACAGTTTAGAACCGTTATTGCATATAAAAAACAGGCGCTTTATCTCTTTGAAGGGGTGTGTACTGGGCAAATTATAGACGTAGAACGCGGAGAGGGTGGTTTTGGGTATGACCCCATTTTCGTACCAGATGGATACGACCGCACATTTGCAGAAATGACCTTAGAAGAAAAAAACAAGATCAGCCATCGAGGACGCGCATTCCAAAAATTTTTGGCTTTTTTAGCAAGTAACCATGCTTAAGCGCAATAAATTAAACACCTTAGGATAAAGAAAAATGATTGCAATGGTTCAACGGGTAAGCGAGGCATCTGTAAAAATTGACGGACAGATTGTGGGAGAAATTGGACAGGGTGTCTTGGTACTTTTGGGTATTCATATAAATGATACACAAAAAGAATTGGAATGGCTCGTACAAAAAGTGGTGCAATTACGCATCTTTAACGACGAAGACGGCAAGATGAACCGCTCCTTGCTTGAGGTGGGTGGGCAGGCTTTGGTGGTTTCACAATTCACCCTTTATGGCGATGCGAAAAAGGGAAATCGGCCTTCTTACATTACTGCTGCCCGCCCCGAAACCGCTATTCCGCTCTACGAATCGTTTGTTGAAAAACTTTCGCTTGCCATAAGAAAAACGGTTCCAACGGGTGTTTTTGGAGCGGATATGAAGGTCTCGTTGGTAAACGATGGCCCTGTAACCCTATGGTTGGAAAAACAACCCAATGGTTGAGCCTTACCGGTAAACGCATTGGGAAAAAAGCCTAAAGCGTTTCGTTTTGTTTCTTCAAGGGCGCAACATGTTCTTGGTACAATGCGACAAGCGAATAGACATCCGGCAATTCTTGAATAACCATCCAGATAAAAATGATGCCGGAAAGCAAGTTGAGCCAATAAATGGGGTTTTGATGTAGGGTTCCGTCTAAGACGGCAAAGAGGCAAATCACCCCGCCCAACATTGCAGGGGCCTCTGCAAGTGCGGCTCGAGAAATCAATGCGGTACGGATCGGTGTCAATGCGGATTCTGGTGGAACAGTAGCCGCTTGTGTCATAAGTCTTGCAAAAATAATGGGCCGCAGAAACCATATGGCGGCAAATAGGAAAATGTGTGCTACCGATAAAACGTTGATCAAGGAGAGATCTCCTTTGGTGGAAGGCGGTGGCGTGGAGGCATATAAAAAGCCAATAACACCATAAAAAATACCAATACCTGCTGCAAAGGCGATGAAAATGATTTTTAAAGGTTGTATGTCGGCCTCTCTAAGCTGGTTTTGGAAACGCTCACTATCTCGGTTCATAGAACTTGGTATTGTATTTTGTAAAATATAAGGATGGAACTCGAACCTCTAAAGCTGGTACTCGAACCTCGAAAAAATATACAAGGGGGCAACAACACCCAAAATACCGAAAGGAAAATACCATGACATTGGACATTTCCCAAATAAAATCCATTTGGTTGGCACAATGGGAGGCTGCGCTGGCACAGTGGAGTCGCTTTACGCGATTGCGTGAACCTGTTTTTTGTGAAAATAAGGATGAAGAAGCGGCAGAAGGCTTAACAAGTTCCTTTGCCATGATTCGGCTTGTGGATAAACAAGTGGTGATAGGCTTGCCACAGATAAAAAAAATGAATTTAGCGCCCTTTGGGTTGGAGATTCTGGCGCATGAAATCGGACACCACGTTTTTTGTCCGGGCGACCTAACGGATCATGGTAAAATGCTGGCCAGAATGAAGTATGCGCTGCCTCTCATGGAGGACTTAGCACCAATGGTGGCGAATATGTATGCAGACCTGCTCATAAACGATCGCCTCCAACGTCAAAATGGCCTGAATATGGCGGCTGTATTCGAGACGATTAACACTCTGCCCGATAATCCAATTTGGACGTTTTATATGCGTACCTATGAAATCCTTTGGCAATTAGAAACTGGAACATTGGGCTTAAAGGAGGTTCCTGCACGGATTGAAGGCGATGCGCGATTGGCTACACGTTTGATTCGGGTGTATGGAAAATATTGGTTAGACGGTTCGGGCAGGTTTGCGGCCTTGTGTTTACCGTATTTGATGGAAGAGAAAGATAAAAACAAGAACGACGGTAGTGGAGGCATTCGGCAACTACTTCGTGGATGGGTGGACTTGGCGCAAGCCGGTCAAAATGGATGGCCAGAAGGATTAACGGAGGAAGAAGAAAATATTTCTCATCAAGCCATACATCCATTGTACGACCCCTTGATTAACGACACACTTCCGCAGCATGGTGCGGGTAGTCCGACGACAATCGCCCCCCAAGACATTGTGGGTGGTAGAAAAAAAATTGATCGTTATCGCGGCCCTATGGACTATGGAAAACTGCTTAAAGATTTAGGCTCCACAGCCTCTGATGTAGAGGTGGCAATGCGGTATTATAAAGAGCGGGCACAGCCTTATTTAATCCCTATCCCGACGATTCAACAAAAAAAAGTTGCTGAAAAACTTCCAGAGGGCTTCCAACGCTGGGACATTGGGTCGCCTTTAGAAAAAATAGATTGGTTCAAAAGCATGATCCGTAGTCCTCTCGTTGTCCCCGGACTCACAACCGTCGAACGTTTTTATGGCGAAGTGCCCGGAAAAGAACCTGAAAAAAAGCCCATTGACCTTTATATTGGAATTGATTGCTCTGGCTCTATGCCTAATCCAGCCTATCAAATCTCTTACCCGACACTTGCGGCCACCATCATGGCGCGTTCAGGTATTCGTGCCCGTGCCAACATCATGGCTTGTTTATCGGGTGAACCCGGTAGGTCTATTCAAACCGAAGGATTTATACAAAATGAAGCCGATATTCTTAAATTGCTTACGGGCTATTTGGGAACAGGGTATGCGTTTGGCATTTTTCGCTTACAGGAAGTCTTTGCCCAACGTAAACCAACCGACACGCCTTGCCATATTCTAATTATCACGGATCAAGACGTTTTTTCTATGCTGGATGAAAAAAGAAACAATGCTCTGGACGGCTGGAGTGTTGCAGAAATGGCTGCAAAAAATGCGGGTGCGGGTGCTACCTTTGTCTTGCATATGCCATTTGGATGGCGTGATAAAGATGTGGAACGAATGAAAAAAATTGGTTGGGATGTCTTTAGGTTATACGACTGGTCTGAACTTATCACTTTTGCCCGTGATTTTAGCCATAAACGCTTTGCAAAGATAAATTCATGAAATTGGAATTATTCTGTGTTTATGGATCACTTATTACCTCTAAAAATAAATGAAAAGAAGAACATTCCTGAAAAATGCCATTAAAGGTATGGCAACTGTTGCAATAACCTCGGCTTTTTTGACTGCGTATGGTGCCTGTTCATTTACTGCCATTGATACAAAAATGAGCCACTTCGAGGAAATAGCAGAATCGGTGAAAAATAAATTGTTTTTCGCCGGAGAGCATACCAATGTGGATTATTTCTCTACGGCACATGGGGCTTATTTAGGCGGAATCCGAGAAGCCAATAAAATGATGAACCTTTAACCTACACCCACTTATGGAAGATAAACTCCAAGCATTTCGCCAACCTTTGGTAACCGCTACAGGTATTATACTCTATATCTTAGCCATATTTAGAGGTTAATCGCCTCAAATTTGGCAATATCTCTCAATGTATTGGGATTAAAAATGTTTGCATCGGTTTTGGAAGTTGCAGAAATAATGATTTTCGCCATTTTAAC
>JAFLBZ010000040.1 GCA_017303715.1 Rhodothermia bacterium
GTTTGGCTTTTTGCATTTCAACAATAAATCGTTCACCAAACGAACTGATACAATACAGGTCAAAAATTGCCTTTCGGTCTAAAGCAGTTTGTCCAATATGTTCATTATTGCTATATTTTAGATCGGCGATTTTCTTTTGTTTGGGAAGAATGACCTCATTCAGAAAATCAATTAATAAGTCTTTATTCAGTTCCGTTCCGAACAGTTTTTTGAATCCAAAATCCGTAAAGGGATTAATATATCTTTCTGTGACGGCCATTTCTTGACTTTTTAGACAATGCGTGCTTAAAGTGTTTTCGACTTCGTAAGACCAAGTTAGCAATATTTTGATTTCGGAGCAAAGAATTTTTGTTTGCAATTCATGACAACGGCTGCGTTTGAAGAAGGCGAGGGCATTTAAGCAGCATGGGTTACAGGTTAATCAAACGGTTGCCCTTGTAGGTAGCTTCATTCATGAATGACCCTTGGTTGCGTGAAGTTGAAGTTTGGCGGCCTCCATTTTTACGTCCACAGGTATTTCGGTGGCATAGCGAGGCCGTAGTCAAAACAGCCCGATACCGCAAGTAAAACCTTTGTCAACAGAGGCTATGCTACTTCGAGTCGCTCATTGTAGCAGTGCATTTACTAAAGGCTGTCGTCCCATCCGAGAATGATGTGGAAAAGCTCGTACTTGCGAATTTAGACGAAAATAGACTGTTATTGATGAGTTAAGTTATTTAATAACAATGGTTTGTAATTTGTTGCTTGCGTTATGTCAGTGAGTGGCCAATCACAAAGTAATTAAGAACCAATACATTTATCAAAATAATACAGGCTAAAAATAAATTAAAATAGCCCCCGAATATCGAGGGCCATAGCGTATTTTTTGACGTAAATAAATTTTATTTGCGGAATTTACTCAATAGCCTGAGTAACTCGATATAGAGCCAGACCAGCGTAACCGTAAGCCCAAATGCGGCATACCACTCCATATATTTGGGCAATCCATGTTCCGAGCCTTTTTCTACAAAGTCGAAGTCTAAGATGAGGTTAAAGGCAGCCAAGCCCGTGGCAAATACGCTAAAGCCAATACCCAGAATGCCTTTGTCGTGAATCAGCGGCATCGGAAAATCAAAAGCAAAGCGTGCTACCAGTGCAACCAGATAAAAAGTGAATAGGGCCAAGGTTGCTGCTACCAAAACACTGCGAAAAGTCTCGGTAACACGAATCCAATGCAAGCGGTAGGCGATCAACATCACAAAAAAAGTTACGAAGGTAAGTCCAACCGCTTGAATAACAAGACCTGGATAACGTGATTCATAGTGCGCCGATAAAACGCCAATAAATAAACCTTCCAAAAGCGCATAGATTGGTGCAAGAATAGAGGCCCATGTTTTTTTGAATACGATCACAAACGAGAGAATAAGCCCTCCAAACATGCCAATACCACCCATCATGAGGGCCGCGTTCGGGTTTGCGCTAACTTGAAGCCATGTCCAAGCGGCTCCTAATGCAACCAACGCCAGCATAATGAAAGACTTGTTGACGCTACCTTTTTGGGTCATGCGCTCACCATGAATATCCGCAATTTGTTTAAGTGCGGTTTCAGAAAATGCGGGATTAGAAGTATTCATATTGATTTTTTAAAGTGTTTTGATAGATAGGTTGTTTGTTTTTGCTTTACAATTAAAATACGAACATCCCCGCAAAAAAGTTCTATAGGATGATATTTTTCAAGTGTATTGAGGGATCTAAATGTAATTTTCATCGGTACCTTACAGCCTATCATAAATTTTCCGGCTATGAGATACTGCATTGCATCCCGAAATACTACATCGTATCTTGTCTTGAAAGCGTTTTCCTTGTTTACCCGATTTATATGCAACGTAGAAAAGCCATCAAAAACACCTCTCTACTGATTGGAGGATTACTTGCTGTGCCCGGATTGGGCATTTTAACCGGATTTAGCTCAAATCCCCATGACCATCATCATGCGCGATCAGTACTCGTAAAACCTGCCGGAGATATACCATTTGCTCCGAAAGCCCTAAGTTCAGCGCAAAATGAATGTCTGATTGCGGCTACCGAACGTTTGATCCCTACGACGGATACACCGGGCGCAAAAGAAGCCCGTGTAAACGAGTACATAGACCGACTTTTGGCGCAGTGGATGAAGGAAGATGAGAAAAATCGTTTTTTGGCCGGATTAGAAGGGCTTGATCGTCGGGCACAAACCAAGTATCAGAAATCGTTTGAGGCTTTGCAGGAAAGCGAGCAAGATGAGTTGTTGCAGTTCTATGCACAATCCGCTACCGCTGGTAATTCAGAAGAGGGACGCTTTTTTCGTGAGCTAAAAGCACTCACCTTGGAGGGTTATTACACCTCGGAAATTGGTGCTACACAAGAATTACAGTATTCAGCATCTCATGGAACTTACGTGGCCGATGCGCCGCTCTCTCAAATTGGCCGCGCTTGGGCCTGATTCTCCACCGATATGTTTCAAAAACCCAATATTTACGTTTCCACACAAACCGAATATGATGCCATTGTGGTTGGCTCCGGTATCACAGGCGGATGGGCTGCAAAAGAATTGACCGAAAAGGGTCTCAATGTACTCTTATTAGAACGAGGGAACTATATAGAACATAAGCGAGATTATGTAACGGAACATAAAACCCCGTGGGACTTTCCTTTCCGTGGAAGAGGCGAACGGAAACGCTTTGAAGAAGAATACGAGGTGCAAAGTACGTGTTATGCCTTCTACGAGGGGAGTGAACATATGTTCGTCAACGATAAAGACCATCCATACATTCAAAATCCTGAAAAACCTTTTTGGTGGATTCGGGGCTATCATCTTGGTGGGCGCTCTTTGATGTGGGGTCGTCAGTGCTACCGCTGGGGCGAACAAGATTTTGAAGCTAACGAAAAAGATGGGTTTGGTGTGGATTGGCCAATTCGCTATCAAGATATTGCGCCTTGGTACGATTATGTAGAACGCTTTGTTGGGATAAGTGGCGAAGCATTGGGACTTGCACAAGTTCCAGATAGCATCTTTCAAAAGCCTATGGAAATGAATGTGGTGGAAAAGCACGTAAAAGCAGGAATTGAGAAGAATTTCGCTGGCCGTGTGATGACCATCGGACGTTGCGCCAACCTCACGGAACCCAAAGGGGAACGGTCGCCTTGCCATTATTGTGGCCCATGCGAACGAGGTTGTTCTACAGGGTCTTATTTCTCCAGTTTGAGCGCCACCTTGCCGGCAGCTTTTAAAACGGGTCGCTTGGCCATCCGTGCCAATAGCATTGTTCATAGCGTACTGTTCGACGATAAAAAGGGGCGTGTCTCTGGTGTACAAGTTGTTGACGCACTTTCTAAGGAAACCCAGATATACCGCGCAAAAGTAGTCTTCTTGTGTGCTTCTACCATTGGCTCGACGGCCATTATGCTCAACTCCAAGTCCAGAACATTTCCAAATGGAATTGCGAATGGCTCTGGTGTTTTAGGGCACTACTTGATGGATCACCATTTCCAGTTGGGCGCAGGTGGTAAATTTCCCGAGTTTAATGACCGTTATTATGCTGGAAAGCGTCCGAATGGCATCTATATTCCCAGGTTCCAAAATTTAGGCCAAGAAAAACGCACGGATTACGTTAGGGGCTATGGCTATCAGGGTGGGGCTGGTCGCTCGTCGTGGCAACGCGGGAACCAATTAGCGGACTTCGGTGCCACACTCAAAGCAGAACTCCGTGAACCCGGGGATTGGGGATTTAGCCTAATGGGATTTGGTGAAACGCTGCCAATCTATGAGAATCGCGTTTGGTTGGATCCAGATAATACGGATCAATGGGGCATTCCTATGCTGCATATTGAAGCAGAGTGGAGCCAGAATGAGCTAAACATGCGGAAAGATATTCTTGCTTCGGCTGCCGAAATGATTGAGGCAGCAGGGGGCAAAGAGGTCTATACCTTTGATAATGGTTCCATTCCGGGGCATGGTATTCATGAGATGGGGACGGCGAGAATGGGGAAAGACGCCCGAACTTCGGTACTAAACAAATGGAATCAAGCACACGAAGTTCCAAACCTTTTCGTAACAGATGGAGCGGCAATGGCTTCTTCTGCCTGCCAGAATCCCTCAATCACCTACATGGCCCTAACAGCACGCGCTTGTAATTATGCGGTTGAGAAAATGAAACGTAACGAACTTTAATATAGCAAAAAATCCTATGGATCGCAGAACTTTCCTCAAAAACTCTATCCTCGTTGCCAGTATGCCGGGTCTTGCTGCAATCTCTGTCGCTGAAACCGAAACTGTAAAGCTAAAACGCTTTGGGGTACAACTTTATACCGTCCGTTCTGAAATGGCAAAAGGGGTGGAAAATACACTTTCTACAGTTGCTCGGTTAGGGTTCAAAGAAGTCGAATTTGCTGGTTATTATGATAAAACGCCACAAGAAATAAAGACACTTCTTAAGAAATATAAATTAACGGCTCCGGCAGTCCATATCCCACACACGGCCGTAGAAAAAGGAGACATGGCCAAAGAAATTGAGGCCGCACAAATCATTGGCCATCAATACCTTATTTTGCCTTGGCTTCCTGCTGAGAATTTGAAGCTAAGTGATTGGAAAAGATGGGCTGACCGTATAAATGTCGCAGCTGAAAAATGTAAAAATGCCGGCTTAAATTTTGCTTATCATAACCATGATTTTGAATTTAAATCGGTGGATAATTTTATTCCTTATGACTTGTTGTTAAACAATACGGATCCCTCTTTGGTAGGCTTTGAATTGGATTTATTTTGGATTACCAAGGCGGGCAAAGACCCTATTTCCTACTTTAAAAAACACGCGGGGAGATTTCCTGCTTGCCATGTTAAGGACATGGACGAGCAAGGGCAAATGATGGCAGTCGGGAAGGGAAAAATTAACTTCGGCCACATTTTCCAACATGCTAAAATAGCAGGTATTAAGCATTTTTTTGTTGAGCATGATAATCCGCAAGACCCTTTTGCAAGTATTGAAGAAAGTGCGCAACACCTTAAAAAACTAACTTTTTAAGCAATGAAAATGAAGAATCAAAAATTAACGTAACTTTATGGTTGGCGAGGTTCTAAACCTTGTCTCAATATGCGTTCTGGGTTAGTCAAACACTCTTGATAATGGACGGTAAATCGCCATGATGGATGATCAGCCTTGGAGATAAATTAAATATAAATTTTGTAGCCCCCAATCTAAGTCAATTCGGGGTCAGCGGAACACAAAACTTCATCCTTTTGATTTCGCACACAGCGTATTTTCCCAACATTAAACCCTCACCCATACACATACACCCGTTATGTCGTTTGTTGTTGTAGAAGCGATTGAGAAACGATTTGGCGATCATGTAGCCGTAGATGATTGCTCGTTTAGTGTTCCTCAAGGCCAGTTTTTTTCCATCTTAGGGCCAAGTGGATGTGGTAAAACAACACTGCTGCGCATAATTGGTGGATTTGAAGACCCTACCTCCGGACGTGTGTTTTTAAATGGAAAAGAGGTTACGAATCTGCCAGCCCAAAAGCGCCCTACGGCTATGGTCTTTCAAAGCTATGCGCTATTTCCAAGCATGAGTGTGCGCGAAAATGTGGCGTTTGGCCTACGAATGAAAAAAGCCTCCCGTGCAGACCTCCGATTTCGTACAGATGAAGTTCTCCGGAAGGTTGGCCTTACTTCCTTTGCCGAAAAACCAGTACCCACATTGTCGGGCGGCCAACAACAACGAGTGGCTCTTGCACGTGCGATGGTCATGGAACCAGAGGTCTTGCTGTTTGACGAACCCCTCTCCAATTTGGATGCTTCCTTGCGAGAACAAGCTCGATACGAAATTCAGCAACTGCAAAAATCGGCAGGGACAACCAGTCTGTATGTTACTCACGACCAAGAAGAAGCGTTGGCTTTGTCGGATCAATTGGCCGTCCTGAACAAAGGCCGCATCCAGCAATTGGGCACACCAGAGTCCATTTATTTCCGACCCAAAAATCCCTTTGTAGCTACTTTTATTGGGAATAGCAATTTGATTGATAATCCGGCGTTGTTGCAAAGTTGGGGTATTTCGTATGACCCTAATTTTATTATTTCCATCAAGCCCGAAAACTGGATTATTAAGGATAATGCTACTAATTCCTTTCCAATTAAAATCTTTTCACGCCATTTTTCTGGAACTTTTTCAATGTGGCGTGTTGAAATAAATGGAACTTCTCTGCGTATTGCCCTGCCACCGGAGGTGGTCTTAACCGCTTCTTCGGTTTTGGCACCAACCCGATGGCATCCCATAAAACCTCTTTAAAGCACCCAACTCGACACCCGTATGGAAAGATTTGCCACTCGTACCCGAGACCATTTCAAAGGAAACCAAATCAATATTGAGATTAGAATCGGTTTGGGAGGACTGACACCCGCGCGTATTGCCACGCTTTACCGCCGTGCGCCACTCCAGAGACCCGTCGAAGATCATGCTGCACTTTGGCGAATGTTCGAGCAATCCTCGCTGGTCATCACAGCATGGGTTCAGGGCCGTTTGGTGGGTTTGGCGCGTGTACTTAGCGATGGTGTACTGAATAGCTATATTTGTGATTTTGCCGTAGAGCCAGACGTGCAAGGCTTGGGCATTGGCCGGATGTTGTTGGAGCAAGTGCGTGAACAATACAAAGGGACGCAAATTTATTTGTATGATGCCAAAACCACCTCTCGTTTTTATGCGAGAATGGGATTTTCTAACATGAAAGAAGGTCTTTGGAAGTGGTCTTAAAGGTTTTACAGTTTACTTGATCTCGCGGATGTGCTACGCATAAAGGTAACCGTTTTTTTATGAGGCCAAGTCTATCATGTCCACCAATTCGTGGATACCATCAATATTGGCGATCAATGCAAGAATCGTTTTCTTCGTCTCTGCATCTTTAAGGGTTCCTTGTACCGATAAAATGCCTGCACGTAGGTAAAAATGAAGCCCGCAGATGTTTAAAAATGCTAAATCTTGCTCAAAAAGCTGAATCACAGACTGACACAAGCGTTGGTCGCTTTTGGTTTTTGCTTGCTCCAAGGGTGGACGATGAGTCTTTTCAAAAGACCACATTTTCGTTAGGGCTGAGCGTTTTATAAAAGAGACATCCATCGTTGGTACGTTTAGAAGGTATTACATCTAAAATCGTACCAAACACGTAAAGGTTTAATTTTATGGAAGAATATCGGTCAATGAACTGCGAATATCGGACTTAGGATGTTCTAAGCGTAAGATGCTACGAAGTTTTCCACTTTTCACATTGAGACGGAACTGAAAGGACTGGTATTTCCCGAATGGCCGTACAGAAAATGCCATTTCCCAACAGTGCAAGTCTCGGTAAACCGATAAATCGGTGGAGGTGAAAGTGCCAGAGACTACATCGAAGCCGCTACGTCCCTCTACCCGCCACTTCTCGGTTAATTGAAAATTGAAGTTTGCATCCAAAATGGCGCGGTGTTGTCCTTGCATCTGCGAGGAAATGCCAGCAGCATAACCATAAGAAAGATTTAGGCCAAGCGACCAAGGGATTTTGTAATCAGTCCAATCGCTGGTCAATTCCGTTTTTTTCTTTGTTCCACTATCAAGGGCCAATCCAGATTGTTGACGGCTGCGCAAAGAAGTTGAAAAGGTTGTATTAAAAGAGGTCAGTCCGCGATAGGGGGAAATGCTCCCACCAAAAGACAGGTTAAGCCGTCCTGCAATGTTGGTATAACCTCGGAGGCTCACATCTTGCCATTGCAAAGAATCCGCTGCAAAATTATATCCAGATGAAAAGCCGAAATTAAGCAGATCGAAAGCATTTTTCTTTAAGGTTCCTGTAGAGTCCGTTTTGATGGTGCGCGTCCGCAAGACATTTTCCACCGAAAGCCCCAGTGTCCGCGATTTCCCAGACGGAATATTGCTGTTTACAGGGTAGCGAATGGCTTGATCCTTGGCATCATAGACCGTATTTCCGTCGGTATCGGTTAAGGTCTTAAAGTAGTTCCAAGGGTTATTCTCATAAGTAGGGCGGGTGGAAAAAGACAAGGATGGCCGCATGACATGACGGAAACCATTTAAACTACCAATCTTCCACGGGAAAGTCCCATAAATAGTGGTTCCAGCAGAAAAGCTAAGGTTTAGGTCATGGAAAAATACCATTCCCGTCCGGTAAAAAGTACTGTCCCGATACGATCGAACGCCAGTTGAAGCATCTGTATTGCCCCAAATCCGAATACGACCATCCTCACGAGAAACGACATATTCCCGCAAACTCAGGTTTGGCGAGAAGGTTAATTCCATGTTTTTACCGCGAATTGGGGTTTTGCGCATGGTGTATGGCATCGAAATTCTGAAATTCCCTGTTCCGGTCAGGTAATACCGCTGTTCGGGGTCTAAGCCGGTTGTATTGCGGTAGGCTTCTGGGTTGAATAAGCCATCCCACCAGCGGTTCTCGGTCGTATCCTTGGTGACGGGTTGGAATTGGTAATTTGTGTTTAAGTCTGCATCCAAGTCATATTGGAGGTTTTCGTAAAAACGTGTGCTTTGACCCGTACCACCACGTTGAAAAGGGGTCTGTGTTCGTTGACCAAACCGCAAAGCGGGTAACGTTAGTGAGGCATTTCTGGTCGTAAGATTGTCCGATAAACTGCCATAAAGCGCCATCGTTCGGCCTTTGTGGTTCCAACGTTTGTTGTAGCTGAAATTGGAGTTTTGGCTTGATTCGGACAGGATGCGGTCGTTGAAGTTGTCGGAAATAACCCGCAATAACCGGCTGTTTCCGATCCGAATATTGGCAGAGACATCGGCATATGGGTTGATTTTCTGCGAATGGTTCAGACCCAAATCCCAAGCTGATCGCGGGATCCTTTCGGCGTCGTAACGCTGTCCGGTAACAATATAGCGATACGTAAAGTCCGCTGATCCGTTAAACCTATTTCGAACGGCATACCGATAGGTTGGGCGTATTTGGAAGCTGCCCAGAGACCACACCCCAAACCGGATTTGGACATCCATATAGTCATTGATTGGCCAGTACCATCCCCAGTCTTTTAGGTAAAATCCTTGTTGATTGTCTTGGCCATAGGACGGGGTAAGTGGCCCACTTCGTCTGCCTTCAAGGGTTGGTATTGCGCCAAAGGGCAAAATAACAGGGAGCTTTATCTTTAATAAATTTAAGCGTATAGGTCCAGTATAAATCCACTTGTTTCGCCCGATTTTCATTTTTTTGGCTTCTAATGAATAATGCGGATGGCTTGGGTCGTCGCAGGTTGTATAGAGGCCGTGTTGCACAAAAACGGTACTATCCGATCGCACCTTAACCACATTCCCCAATATAAATCCATCTTGCATTTTGGTGCGACTGTTTAGAAATCGTCCTTGCTCGGTCTTGAGATTAAACGAGAGGCGTTCGGAGGAAAAGGTCTCTGAGCCGCGCGTAAATTGGGGAAAGTTTTCCGTTTGTTGGGCATTGGGCCAAGCAATCGCCTCTACCAATTGGTCTTTGAAGTAAAACCGGATCAATGGTGATACGACTTTTATTTGGTCGTAGGTGACAGTGGTGTTCTTGGCAAGTCTTGCGAGGTCTCCTTTTTTTTCGTCGAAGACAATGCGGAGTGAGTCAGCGGTAAACTTTATAGGTTGCTTCGGGCTTCTTTTTCGGGCGGCCAAGGAGTCTGCTGGCGGTGAGGGAAGTGCGGGGCGTGGCTGTGCGAAAGTCAACTGATGCCATCCGCAGCAGAGGATCGAAAATAGCAGGGCACTAAAAAAATGGGTTTGGCTTTGCCACATGAGAAAACAATCAACGGGGAATGCACTACAAGAACGGCTTTGCGAAGGAGCAAGTTCCTTAAAAGACGAGTATGGCTTTTATTCCATTTGTTTCCATGCCACTTTCTTGAATTGTCTGTCGGTGCGGTCGTCTGCCCATGTATAGAGAACAATCGTTTCGAGTGGTATCCGAACATTGTTTAGATTCAACTGCAATGCCCATGCGTTATGTTGGCTTCGTTGTTCAGATCGGGTACCTCGGTGTGGCCGCGCAAGGGTGATATGTGGTCTGGGCGGGCGTGGATCGAGACCTACTTGTGCTTCCCGTAGAAAGACGTCACGATATCGTGCGATGATGTTGGATGCGGCTTCTTTCCCCAACTCTGGCACGGCGGAATAAGCAGAAGGGCTAAAACGTGACCCAAAAGGTAAAACCTTGCGAAGCGTTATTGAGAATGGCGTAAAATTCACCTCATCAATCACTTTTTCCCACGCATTAAGTGCGGTTTGTTGGCCACAATTGCCTAAAAACGCAACGGTAAGGTGCAAATCTTGCGGATCAAAGGGGAGAAGCCCATCGGGTAAACGCGCCATGAGCTGACGATAGCCCTCAAATGCTGGAACTTCCAATCCCACAAACCAATTCATGGGGTGCTCTTAGTGGTCTTGAATTCTTAGATCGTCCGAGAGTTCATTTTTGTCATCGGATCTGATTTTAACATCACTACGCTCCAACAACTCGCCACACATATGGATGGCATCCACCAAACCGTCTGGGAATTTATCCTGCTTAATGCCTTTTTTTATTCGTGCGACCACTTCTTCCCAGTCTTCTTGTTGCACTTTGGCATTTATCCCGCTATCACCCATCACCAAAATGCGGTGTTCCATCAGCGAGATAAAGAGCAAAATGCCAGTTCGGTCTTGGGTATTAAAGACTTCCTCAGTCAAAAAAGCCTGTACAGCCCGTTGTTGTACCCGTTTGTTCAAGGCCAAGTACCCCGCAAAAAAACGCTTAACGCCCATCTGGAAATGTGCAAGGGCAAAAAATCCGGCGCCGACGATCAACATCACCAAAACAACCCCCCAGTTGGTGTAGAGCCAACCAAAGCCCCAAGTGTTGTTAAACTGCGATAAGCCAAAGCCAATTAAAGCCCCAAGGAGCAAACCAAAGGCACTGGCCCGCCACGATGCACTTGTGTATGAATCACTTTTTTTAACAATGTAGGGCACGATTTCGCCAGAAGTGCGTGCTTCTGCCTGCTGAACAGCGGTGCGTACCCGTTGCAGATCGGTATCGGATAAAGTGGTCATGGCCATAGGAATAATGGGTTAAGCACTACAATATAAGCTATGAGACGGAAAGGCACAAAAGAAATGTTTGAGCCCGGTCATGGTTTAATGAGGGTTAGACATGGTTTACATACCCTCACAAACGCCTTATAAAGTCTTGTTTCCTGATACTTTACGAAAAGCGCACTAGGTCAATTGGGTTTGTTTGGGCGAAGCACCACCATGCCAATTTGTGCCTTAATGCCCATGCTATAATCTTGGAGGTCTGGTGAGATTTTAACCTGCCCACTGGCCGAAGAGGCGTGCATAAATCCTTTCGTACCGTTGGGATTGGCAATCACGAAGCCCGTATGGGTCACATCTAATCCTTTAATACTGGTTGCGGTAGCCAGAATATCACCTGCTTGGAGTTTGTTGTAAATCTTTCGGAGGTTGTTTTTTGGAACGTAATATAACTGAACCCCTTTAAGCCGCTGCTCCATTTGCACAATTTCGTTATAGAGAGCGTCATTGCCCACCAACTGAGGGTAGCTGCTTCGGTGGGTACTCATAAAATTAAGCGTTTGGTTGGATTTGGTTAGCCCCGCACTTTGCCCAACTTCTTGTGTGACGTCCTTGATGCGGTTTTGGGCGCTGTTTTCCAAAATCCAGTCCGTAAAATAATGCAAGCGGGTTCCGTAGCCTTGTTTGCCTTTTTGGTATCGGATATTTCTGAGGGTTTGTTCAAAGTTTTGGTAATTTGCATCTTTCTTGGCAATTTGAGTAGAAAGGGCAGTCACCGTTTCCACCAACAACAAGCAGTCGAATGCCTCGAAGTTGACGACCAATGGTTCTTTGGAGGTGTCTTTGTCTAAAAGGCCCGCCACATAGGGCTTTCCAATAAACTTTTTCCCAACTTCCACGAGAATTTCTCCAAAAGGCCGTGAAGAAAGGTTTTGCCCTGAAGCCCAAGCCATGAGTTGTTGAAAGGTTGCTTCGTTTACGCCACTGCTTACGGCTTGGTCTGGTTTGGGAAGAGCTTCATTTTCCCCATTGAGTTTGCTCTCTAAGGCAGTGGTCACGGCCTTGGCATTCCGGTTGGCCTCTTCTATCTTTGCCATTTGGCCGCGTGTGGGGTCTTGACAAGCGGATAGCCAAGCAAAAAGAACAAAGGCCAAGATTGGTGAGATGGTCGAGGTTGTACCCCTCAAAATTGGGTTAGTAGCGGTTTTCATATCGGTTTGCGACAGGTGATTGGATATTGTTCTTCCTACAAAAAACATAACCTCCGGTTCCGTGATGCCGCAAAAGAAATTGAAAAATTTAGCGGGTTACATGCTCGTAATCACAAGGGAATGAATTTGTGCGGGGGAGCAGAAAAGCAAAATACCCTTCCTCAAAAAGAAAAAGGGTATTTGGTTTATAGAGGAAGACCTTAGAGGTTAAGTGCCCGAAGGCGATCTATACCTGATCTGATTTCATCGTTTTTAACCGAACAATCTTTGCAATCTTTTTGCATTTCCAGAAACTTAGTGGCATCGGTCGTGGCTTCGTTCGCTATTTTCGCGATTTCTTGTTTGGAGAGGCTACCGTCTAAACGCGCCAAGGCTTTTGCAGTCACTATTGGGTTTACCACGTCCTTTTCCGCCATTCGGTACAGAACCCAAGTAACGACCTTGGCATCCGTACCTGTAAGTTTGTCTGTTGTGGGAGCCTTTTCCAAATCATACTTATTCAGCAACACCACACTCAGGTAATTGGTCATTTTTTTGGCAAATGGCTTTTCGCTGTTTTCTGTCCAGATTTGTTGCACCGCTTGGAATTGGGCGTCGGTCAATCGGGCAGGTGTTTCGATAAAAGTTCCAATCGGCATGAGTGCCATCACGGCATCTTCCATGCTGCCTCCGTCTCCTTGTGCTTGAATGTTATGGACGGTAACTGACGTTTCCAGCTTTTTGGTATCCCCATTTGAAGAGGCCAAGGGTTCTTTTTGTTGAAGGTTATCTTGGCAACCAACAAGAAATAAGAATGAGAGGAAGAAATATTTTTTCATCGTGTTTGGGATTAAATTAGTTGTTATTGCATTGGCCATTGCCTATCCAGTATGAACAAGTCTATGTGCCATTATTGTCGGGACAACATTTTTCATATAACCATTATTGTTTCCATCTGTATCTGTGAAAAGCCAATCACAACCGTTTTGTTTCCACCTACAAGATTGTGGAGCTGCGAATAGTACAGGGATAATGGTTAGCATAAATATGCTCGAGAAGAAAAGTCTTTTTTTCATAATGAAATCCTATCTTTTGTTTTGAAGTTATTCTTTTTTGGGAATTGAATTGAATTGAATTGAATTGAATTGAATTGAATTGAATTGAATTTACAATCTTTTGAAACTCGTGTCAATACCCTTGTATTGTTTTTTGTATGGTATTGATGCTTTTTTTCGTTGTATTTTTGGGTAAGGTTGTATTTTTGAATAGGATAGGTGTTTTTTGTATTGGTGTTGAGAGGGGCTTTAGCTGTAATATTTTTGTGATTGACGTTTGATATATGGCTAAATGAAATTTGTTTCAGCTTCTAACGGGTATAAACCCAAGGGAATATAAGGTAGGAACACTTGAAATCTGAAATGAACATCATGAAATAGGGGTATCGCAAAAGTATGCCATACCCCTATTTTTTGTAGAAATGTGCTTGTTAAGAGAAAAACGATTAAGCTATTCTTCCCATTTTTCTACGTTCGGCTTGTTCTTGCCAACGGCGATAATAAGCAATTCCAAATCCTGCAAATAGAACCAAGCAGCCGAACCACAAGAGGTTAATAAAGGGCTTCTCGTATGCTTGAACAATAAGCCAATCCTCCGCAGAAGAAACATCCGCACCCTCTACCACTAAGCGGATTTGACCATTTTTGCCATCCTTAGAGAGTTCCATTCCCGCAAAGGTAAAGGTAACACCCCAGTCCGCCACACGGTTTTGGATATATTGTTGGGTGTTTTTACCATCATCCAGAATGATATAGATGGGTTTAAGCTCTCGCGTTTCTTTGGTTTGCGTATTGGTGACACTCAAAACAGAAGCAACAGCAATTTGCGTTTTGAGATTACCAATCATTTTAGGGTCTGGTTGCAGGTCAAAACGCTGGAATCGAATAACGTATTTCCCGTTATCTATGGTTTTAGAGTCTCCCATGGTCAGTTTGAGTTCACCTGCGGTATTGGTGTCTTTTTGTTGATTTTCCATCACGCTTTGGCTTGGTGTGACAGCCACATAAAGGTCTTTTTCAAAGAATGGTTTTATGTCTGGATGCAAAATCCATTGGTTCTTCCGGCTTTTATAGGCCACAGGATATACGGTAAACTGCCTTCCGCGTGCATCCGTTATGTCCAATTGGTAGGTCGTATGTCCTTCGCTATTGGGAAAGTTTTTCACATACCGCACCTTGTAGCCTTCTACATTCACGGTTTGGTTTCGGCTGACCACAAAATTACTCCGTTGTGAGGAACCTTCGACGGGCACACTATTGTTTTCGTCTCCAGCAATGGTATTGTTAAAACTGGACGAGGTAATAATGCCAAGCAACATCAGGGCAAGCCCAATATGGGTTACAGCGCCACCTATTAACTTTGTATTGCCGCGCCCAATGCGCCACATCACCATTCCATTACCAAACAGTGCAAAGAAAGAGGTGAAGACGAGCAACATGAGGAGTAAACTTTGTCCATATTGATCCCACATCAAGCCCACATTGCCCAAGACACCAGCTTGTGCAACCGACTGGGCAGCACGCTGAACGGGCCTAATGGTCTCGCGAACAAAAGGTGTGAGCAATAAAACTGCCGAGGTCGCCACCAACGCGAGAAGCATAGGGGGCATAAGCACCCGATTTAGGCTTTCAACCTTCATCTTATTCCACCAAAATAGTTGCCCAATGCCTGCTAAGAAGGCCAATAAAATGGCGAGTGGTAAAGACCAAGCATCATAGAACTCTATTGGTACGGCGGACGGACTGTCTCGGAAAATGCGTCCGGTGATGGGTGCAGATGTTCCTAAGATGATGACGGCGGCAAGTGCGGTTAGTACCATTGCACCGGAAAAGATCATAAATTCGCGAGACATAACCTCCGACTCTTGTTTGGGGCGAGGGAGTTCTTTCCAGCGATAGGCCATCATGCCAAATCCCAAGATCATCATGCTAAGAATCCAAACAAGCAACTGATTGTATAGCCCCAAATCTACGAAGGAGTGGACGGAAATTTCGCCTAAAATGCCGCTTCGGGTTAGAAAGGTGGAATACACCACCAAAATAAAGGCAAGAATATTCAAAAAAATCGAAGCTTTTTGGCTACTGGCGCTTCGTTTTTGGGCAATCATGGTATGTAAACCAGCCACACCGATCAGCCAAGGAACCAAAGACGCATTTTCGACGGGATCCCAAGCCCAATAGCCCCCAAAAGACAAGGTGACATAAGCCCAATATCCGCCCATCGCAATTCCAATCATGAGAATCAGGTTGGCTAAGATGGTCCACGGCAGCGCGGGCTTTACCCATTGTGTGTATTCTCGCCGCCAAAGTCCGGCGATGGCATAGGCAAAAGGTACAATCATCAGGGTAAAACCGACAAAGAGCGTTGGCGGATGGATCATCATCCAATAGTTCTGGAGGAGATCATTTAGCCCTTGACCGTCACTTGGAATGAAGCCTGGCGTTTGTAAAACCGGAGCTTCGGGAAAGGCGTCGGCAGTGGTGATGAAGGGTGAGGCGCCAATTTGAAACGTCCCGAACTTAAGGCCTGTGACCATAGCCAAGAGGAAAATTTGGCACAGCCCGATAATGCTCATGACATAAGGTTCGTAGTCTTTGGATGTTTTGACCAAAACAAGCCCCAGCATACTTGTCCATAAAAGCCAAATCATGAACGAACCTTCTTGACCCGCCCATAGCGCTGATAGCAGGTAATTCAGGTTAAGGTCTTTAGAAGAATACCGAAACACATAGCTGTATTGGAATTGGTGTGTGGCCAATAAATACAGTAACAAGCCTGTTGCAAAGAGGAGGGCAGCCGTCATGGCAATCCATCCCCAACGGCCCAATAGGCGCCAATTCGGGTCGTTTTGGTTGCGTGCAGCGTTAAAGTAGGAAACTGCGGAGAGTAAACCGGCAACAAAGGCTATGGTGAGCAACAAATAGCCAATCGTTCCAATGGTCATAATGAGGTTTGTTGGGTGAATAGAAGAACTCAAATAAGCCGGAGGTTGCTTCTCGGTTCCCTCTTCACGGAGGCTTTCAAAATGTAGGTGTTAAAACAAAAAAACGGCTCCCTCGGAAGGCAGCCGTTTTAAAGCATACGTCTTGGTTATTTTGCAAAAGCAACCGCCCGAATTTCGCGGATAACCGTCACCTTAATTTGGCCCGGATATTGCATTTCGTTCTCAATCTTCTTGGAGATGTCGGAGGCCAACTGTTCTGCGATCGCGTCATTGACCAAATGGTGGTTCACAATGACACGTATTTCGCGGCCAGCTTGTATTGCATAAACACGCTCAACACCTTTGAAGCCACCTGCCAGTTCTTCCAATTTCTCCAATCGCTTGATGTAGCTTTCTAAGGCTTCTCGACGTGCGCCTGGGCGTGCGCCGGAAATGGCATCGGCAGATTGGATAATGGGCGAAATTGCATTGGTCATCTCTATTTCGTCGTGGTGTGCACCAATTGCATTACAAACTTCGGGATGTTCTTTGTACTTTTTGGCCAATTCCATCCCAACAATGGCATGTGGGCTTTCGAGGTCGCCCTCCACCACTTTTCCAATGTCGTGCAGAAGTCCAGCTCTTCGGGCTTTTTTGGCATCAAGCCCCAGTTCGGAGGCCATAATGGAGGATATTTTGGCGACCTCGATGGAGTGGGAGAGCAGGTTTTGGCCATAACTACTCCGGTAGCGCATCCGACCAATCAAACGAATCAACTCCGGATGGAGGCCTTGTAGCCCTAAATCAATGGCGGTTTGCTCACCGGTTTCAATGATTTCGTCTTCGATTTCTTTGGTTACCTTTTCAACAATTTCTTCAATGCGTGCCGGATGGATACGACCGTCTTGGATCAATTTCAGTAAGGATAGACGGGCGATTTCCCTTCTTACGGGGTCGAATCCAGAAAGGATTACGGCTTCAGGGGTATCATCCACAATAACTTCTACACCGGTTGCGGCTTCAAAAGCGCGGATGTTACGCCCTTCTCGTCCAATGATGCGCCCCTTCATTTCGTCGGACTTAATGTCCACGACGGAGACCGTATTCTCGATGGCGTGACTGGCGGCGGTTCTTTGGATGGTGGTCAGTACAATTTTCCGTGCTTGTCTGCTGGCCTGCAATTTGGCCTCGTCACGGACTTCCTTCACCATTGCGGCCGATTCTAACCGTGCTTCACTCACCATTTCGTCAATGAGCATTTTACGGGCTTCTGCACGGGTCATTCCAGAGAGTTCCTCCAATTTCTGGAGATTTTGTTGGATGAGGTCTTGCAGTTCGGCTTCGTTTTGCGCTAAGGAGGCTTTTTTATTTACCCAGTCGGCCTCTTGTCTTTCGAGGCTAAGCAATTGTTTTTTACCCTCTTCAAACAGCGTTTGGGCGTTCTGTACCAATTTTTCAGTTTCTCGCTGTTGCTTTTCCGTTTGTCGTCTAAGCGCTTCGACGGCTTCGGATGCTTTTTGAAGGACGGCTTCGCGTTCATTTACACGAAGGACACGGTTGTTGATCTTGGATTGGCTAATCTCTAGCCGTTCCTTGTTGCGTTTGAGTGCGGCCTTGGCCTCCGATATTTCTATTTCAAATTGTTTACGCTTGGCATTAAACTCCGTTTGTAGTTCCTGAACGGTTTTGGCATTAAGTTGTGCAGCCTCTTCACGCGCTGCGGCCAAAAGTTTATCGGCTTCCATGCTCGCATCTGCCAAGCGCTGGTTTCCAATCTTAATTTTCAGAAATCTTCCAATAGAAAATCCGAGGATAGCCGCGATCAGCGCTGTTGCAAGGATCGCAATTACCATATTTATATAAAAGTTGTGAAAGCGGCTAAGATGGCCTTCCGGCTCAAAGCGGAAAAGAGCGGAAATCTATCTGTAGCCAAATGGCGAATAATAGTTATAACGAAACAGATCAACTGACCTGTCCGCCGTTTCAAAATACCCCAGTCGTCATAAGAGGCAAACTAGGGTACTTTAAAACGGTTACACACACCCTGCGCTATGAAGAACCTTGCTTCATAAACACAAGGGGTACGCCTCGCATCCCGCCTTCTTCCGCGGCTCACGCCTAAGGCGGAAATTTGACAAGCAAACTGCGGCCTGTAGTTGGAATCCGAAGGATGGTACCCACGAGAATCAAAATTGTAAGGTTCTTATGAGTCTCGGGCATGTGTCAAGCAACGAAGTTGCTTAGGTCGAGTATTCGACAACATGTTTAATACCATGTCGTAATACTTGTTCCATGTCGCTAAATTAATGTATAAACCCTTCGTCGCAAAATGCTATTTTTAAGAACTGTAAACGATTTGCGTCAATCTTTTTAGTCAGTTTGCGTAAATGGCTATAAAATAACCGTTTGATGGTGTACGCCTGCGCCATAAAAAAGAGATTGTTCGATGTCTCCGGGGAGTTTCACCAACTTGATGACATTTCGTTGATCGTCAAAGATCTCCATTAGGACAAGGTATTGAAGGTCAAATCGGGAGAAGGGTTGGCTGGCGGTGTATTCGGCAACGAAGACGGTCATGATGTCTTGTTCATAGATTTCGACGACTTTCCCGGAAATTTGTCTGCCATTTTTTTTAATGATGAACTTCCAGTTCAGGTATTTCTGGAAAGACTGCATGGCCTGTTCGTCATATTTTAGGGTAAACGAGGGGTTTTTGTGGAATTGTTGCAAGGCCAAGGTGATGTCATCGCTAAAGACCCGAATGCTCAAGTATGCTTTATTGTCTTCGAATGCCATTTTGGCATAACTGGCATGAACATCATGGCGTTTGATGAATGTGTTGCCGCTCAAAGCCAAAATACTAACCACCATTAGTAGCAGGTTATTGCGTATTTTCATCTTGGTCTGTAAAATGATTGGGTTCTTTGGTTAAAGACGTTTTTAGGGTGGAAGGGTTACACGGTGTTTGCCAGCAACCGTTTACGGACGAGGTCTATCGTCAAGGTTGTGGTGTATTCCTTATTCAAAATCCGATCTTTGAAAAGTTGTAAACAATGGGCTTCCGTTCCATTTTTATCTGACAAAGCAACCCAAATCGTTCCGACGGGCTTGTCTGGCGTACCACCATCTGGGCCAGCGACGCCGGAAGTGGCAACCCCAAAATCGGCTCCGGTCTTTTCTCGTATGCCTTCTGCCATTTGCCGAACTACTGGTTCCGAGACTGCGCCATGCGTTAATAAATTGTCCTCGGAAACGCCCAAAAGGTTCTTTTTGACGGAATTGCAATAGGCGACAATGCCCCCCAATAGGTAGGCAGAGGATCCCGGAATGTCGGAAAGCCGATCTGCGACATGTCCACCAGTGCAACTTTCGGCAGTTGCAATGGTTTTACGGTATTTTTTTAGCAGTTCACCAAGAACCACTTCGGGCAAGGTATCTCCTTCTCCATAAATGTATTTACCTGTGCGATCCCATAGATGCGTGATTCCTTTTTGAAGGCTTTGTTCCGCCGCTTCTATTGAGGTTGCGCGCACGGATAGCCGGAGCCTTACGCCTGTTTTGGGGCCAGGAAGAAAGGCTAAGGTTGCGCCATCGCCGAGGAACTTTGTAACATCGCCAATCGTCTCGGCAAGGTTAGACTCGCCGATTCCCACCGTGAGCAGGGTTTGGTGTACGATGATGACGTCCGATAGCGTTGCAAGGCGCGGAAGGAGGTGAGCCTCCATAATGGCCTTCATCTCAAATGGAACGCCGGGCATCATCCCCAGATACTTTTTCCGTCCACTTTCTTCAAACTCATACCACAAGCCGGGTGCAGTACCCATAGGATTTGGAATAACCTCAAATCCTTCAGGAACAAATGCTTGGACACGGTTTAGGTCAGAGACTTTCCGGCCTCGGCTTTCAAGTAGCTGGCGAATGTGGTCAAAAATGGCCTGTTGGTACACCAATTCCTTCCGAAAAAACGTAGCAACGGCTTCTTTTGTAAGGTCATCGTGTGTTGGGCCTAATCCACCTGTCATAAGTACCACATCTGCTTCACTAAATGCGGTTTGTAGGACATTATGGATTGCTTGCGGGGTGTCGCCTACTGTAACCATTCGGTTAACCTCGATGCCAATGAGGTTAAGTTGCGTGGCCATCCAAGCCACATTGGTATTCATGATTTGACCAATGAGAATTTCATCTCCAACGGTGACCAAGTGAGCCTTCATGGGTTCGGGTTTGTGGTGGTGGTTATAAACCAGAGGGTTGCCAGTTGAATGGGTCGTTTTGCCAGTCTCTCACTTCTTGCTCCTCGGAGTAGCGGAGTGTCCCCATGAGGTCTGCATAGTCTAACAAGGCATCAAGGTCTGTTAAGGTATAAACCGGAATGTTAAGTTCTTCAAATTTTTCTTCTGCAACGGGGAGTTGGTAGGAAAAAACGGCAAATACGGCCAATACCTCTACGCCTGCTTCCTGAAGCGCTTGGATACTTTGCAAGGCAGAACCGCCGGTAGAGATGAGGTCTTCTATGACAATGGCCTTTTGCCCTTGTTTTATAACACCTTCTATCTGGTTGTTTTTGCCATGTTCTTTGGCAGCGGTACGGACATAAGCCATTGGCAGCGAAAGTCTATCGGCCAACCATGCGGCATGTGGAATACCAGCAGTTGCCGTACCTACAATCAGGTCTAATTTCTCGAAAGCGCGGGCCATTTCTGCAAAAGAATCTGCGATTTGGGTACGAATATCTGGGTAGCCCATCGTAAGGCGGTTGTCACAATAGAGGGGCGCCTTAATGCCCGAAGCCCACGTAAAGGGATGATCCATGGAAAAGGAAACGGCCTTAATATTGACCAAAGACTCGGCGAGGGATTGACTAATGTCTTGCATATCTGGGACTATTTAGGGTAAAAACAATGCCAGAAGTTAAGACACAACTGGCATTAAATTGCAAAGGCGGGCTTAAATTTTAAGGTGATTGGTTTCCGTCGGGCTTTGGTTGGCTACCGTCCGATTTATTGCCCCTAATGCGATCGCGCAACCGCTCGATGACGGATTTTTTAGGCTTGGGTTGTTCCGTCTGGGTGGGTTGTGGTGCGGGTTGTGTCGTAGGCGCAGGTGTTGGGCTGGCTGTTGGTTTTTGCTGAACTGGTTTTGCTGCCTGTACGGGTGGTTTGGTGGGCGTTGGTTTTGTGGCAGGGCTTGTATTGGGCTTTAGGCGCGACGTTGTATTGTTTTTTGGTGGCGTTGGAACGACCTTGCTTGTTGTTGTGGCGGATGGTTTGGTAGCAGGCGGAACAATAACAGTTGGTTTTTTTGTTTTAACCAAGGTGTCCGATAGCAATCTGGTGGTTTGTGCATCAAACTCGCGAGTTAGGGCCTCATAACCACTTAGGGTATAGATGAGGGTATGCGTTCGTGCAGAAACGGTAAGTTGGGCAGGTGTCACCACGCCGGTATCTGTTCCATCTAAGGTAATACTCGCACCAGTTGGATTGGAATTAACTTGTATGGTAATTTCATTGGGCAGAATAGGTGTCATCTCAAGGGTAACCTTTTGTGGTGTGTTGCCTTGTCCTTCATTTACGACAAGCAACCAGTTTAGGTCTTCAAACCCATCTTTAAAGGCAGAAACTTGGTATTTTCCGGGGGTTAACATAAGGTTTGTGGGAGATTGTGTGCTAAATATTTCTCCCGTTTCTACCGACCGAATGTTTAATTTTGCGCCTCTAATGGGATTGGTACTGAACTGTACTTGGGTTTTATTGTTGTGGTTTAGATACCACCAGCCGCCAGCCGTTACGCCGCCTATGCCCAAAAGCAGGATCAAGAAAATGGGCAATAGGTTTTTTTTCTTTTTCGATACTGTTATTGGTAGAGGGGTGGGTTCTGGGATGGGTTTCGCTTCAACGGTATCCACAGGGAAAAGTCGTCCGCCCAAATCTTCGGAAGTAAGGCTTGAGGATGCTTTCTCGGCCTTCCAATCGGTGGAGGAGGGTTGGGGTGTGTTGTGTGTCGGCGTTGACCAAGTTGCCGATGGTTGTTCCCAATTTCCGGACGTTTTGGGCGCTGGCGCATCGTCCCAGTCGGTGGGAGGTGGTTCTGTAAATGCAGGGATTTGTTGAGCGGTTTGAATGAAGGGTGGCATGGGCGCATCCAAGGCTGGAAGTGGTTTCTGCCCCATGTCTTTCCAATCCTCCCGAAATGCGGGCATTGCCGCCTGCGTATCGGCTGTCCCAGAAGGTTTTGGTTGTGGGAAAGGTAGCAGAACGACAGGGCTTGAGACGCCTAAAAAAGTGGGTTTTGGAGGAATTTGGCCTTGAATAACGGCTTTGTAGATAGGTTGTAAGACTTTTGCAAATTCCCCAACCGAGGCAAACCGGTCATTCGGTTCTGGTGAAAGCAGTTTTATAATCACCATTTCTAAGGCTTCGGAGATGTCTGGATTTAGGGCACGGGGTGGCGTAAGGTTATCCACGGGAATCCGTTCCGATGCTGGCGCTGGTTGTTGGCCTGTCAAGGCGGTGTACAAGACGCCTCCAAAGCTGTACAAATCCGTCCAAGGGCCTTGTTCCATTCCTTTGTGGAAAAGTTCGGGTGCATCATATCCTGTACTGGCATAAGGGTGGGGCAGAACGGGATCGTATAGCCCATCATTCACCAAAATCATTTTGCCAGCAGCGGGCATGTAAATTTGTTCTGGTTTGATGCCTTTGTGTACCACTTTCTTATCATGGATGGCCTTTAAGCCTGTGAGCGCTAACAACGCATTTTCCAAAGCCATGCGTTCGGAAAGTCTTCCGCCATGTTTCATGATGAGATCCGAGAGGGTAAAACCTTCATAGTATGCACTCACCACATAGGCTGTAGAATTAGACGCAAATGCCTCGAAGACCTTAGCGACATTTGGATGGCTCATTTGGCGCAAAGCATCGCCCTCGTGTAGCATCATTTCGATGCCGCCCGCCAAATCAAAAACGGCTTGGGTGGTCATGGGTCTGATCTCGGTCTCGCCCAAATTTCTTGAAACAAGGTGCTTGGGGAACAATTCTTGTATCACCACCACCTGATTGTCAGGGTCTTGTGCCAAATAGGTAAAACCATTACCACTTTGCCTTAGCACCCTTCCAACCTTGTATTCACCGTTTAACTGGGTATTTAAGGGGAGGGCCTGATCGCTCCGAGGAGTTACATCTTCAAATAGGCTATCCATGACTTCAAGAGAGATATGGTGGAAGGAATACTGACATGCGGAAATCCGGCGTCGCAAAGGTGACGGAAATATACGGCATCACCCCGCTGGAATCCATCCCGCAGTACATAAAAACTTGACTGAAAAGCCTCTAATACGTTAAGGCATTGGGCTTGCTAAGGGGTTTGGTTGGCTGTTGATGGGGGGGCGAGGGCATAACGGGCGTATTGTAAACCTGTCACCAACGTAGAGATCAAGGTAAGCCACATCAAGAGCAACATCGGCCATTGGGTCAACAAAAAGCGGCTTATTGCTGCAATTGGCGGGAGGTGTGTGCAAATAAGCCAAACGAGAACCCAGCCCAAAAAGACAAATTGTATTGTGGTCTTTACCTTTGCACTGTAGAGGGTAGGGATGGAGGTGTTTTTGGATTCTGCCCAAGTACGGAGCATGGTTACGCCGAGGTCTCTGAGACCAATGAGGATAACAAACCACCAAGGAATCTCTGGAACCAAAAAAGGGAGGATGATAAAGGTTCCCAGAACAAAGACCTTATCCGCCAGTGGATCTAAAAATTGACCAAATCGCGACTTTACCTTCCACGCTCGGGCCAATTTCCCATCCCAGTAGTCCGATAAGCCCGCAATGATAAAAACCAAGCCTCCCAGCATCCGTTTCTCTAAGGTGGGTGTGAGGATCAGCCAAATAAACAAGGGGGTCAGGACAATCCGGCTGATGCTTAAGAAGTTAGGGAGTATTTTTCGGGGCACTGGTTTGGACAGTTCGGTTTTGAGGTCTTTGTGCTACTATGACAACAAATCATATGCCTATGTTGTTGTGCAATGATTAGCGGGCAAAGCTAACGCTTTTTTGACCGACTAAGTTGCGGAGTTGTAAAGAATTAATGTATAGATTGGTAAAAAGTGTGACATTCTGGCATGTATAATGTGAACGGCACGCTGCTTGGTAATGGATATGGACAGAACAAAAATTTTGAATAACCAACATAGACACATTAAAGACAATGGGAAAGATTATTGGAATTGACCTTGGGACTACAAACTCGGTTGTAGCCGTTATGGAAGGCAACGAACCAGTTGTTATCGCAAATGCAGAAGGTGGGCGCACCACGCCTTCGGTTGTGGGTTTCAAGAAGGACGGTGAACGACTGGTGGGCGCACCCGCAAAACGTCAGGCGATCACAAATCCCCAAAATACGGTTTTTTCTGTAAAACGATTTATGGGACGGGGCTATGATGAAGTGGGTGAAGAACTGAAGCAAGTACCCTATCAAGTGGTACGTGGTGATGGCGGAACCGCACGGGTGAAAATCGAAGATAAAATCTATACGCCACAAGAAGTCTCTGCAATGATCTTGCAAAAGTTGAAGCAAACTGCGGAGGATTATTTGGGTGAAAAAGTTACGGAAGCAGTGATTACCGTTCCGGCATACTTTAATGATGCACAACGTAAAGCAACAAAAGAAGCCGGTGAAATTGCTGGACTTACGGTGAAGCGTATCATTAACGAGCCAACCGCAGCGGCGTTGGCGTATGGCTTGGATAAGAAGAAAAGCCATATGAAGGTGGCCGTTTATGACTTGGGAGGTGGAACTTACGACATCTCCATCCTTGAATTGGGCGATGGTGTTTTTGAAGTCCTTTCTACAAATGGTGATACACACCTTGGTGGCGATAACTTTGACCAAGTACTGATTGACTATTTGGCAGATACCTTTAAAAAGGAAGAAGGGGTTGACCTACGGAAAGACCCAATGGCCTTGCAACGCCTTAAAGAGGCTGCCGAAAAAGCCAAAATTGAGTTGTCTTCCGCCACTTCTACGTCCATCAACTTGCCCTTTATCACTGCTACGGCTGACGGCCCGAAACACCTGAACATGGAAATGAGCCGAGGCAAGTTTGAACAATTGGTAGATCATTTGGTGCAACGTACCTTGGCGCCGATGAAAAAAGCACTTGCCGATGCCAAGCTGAATGCCTCGGAGGTGGATGAAGTGATCTTGGTGGGTGGCTCTACCCGTATTCCAAAAGTCCAGGAAGTGGTGGAGAACTTCTTCGGTAAAAAGCCAGATCGTTCGGTGAATCCAGACGAGGTAGTGGCCATTGGCGCTTCTGTCCAAGGGGGTGTTCTTTCTGGCGATATTACCGATATTCTCCTTTTAGACGTTACCCCGCTCAACCTGAGCATTGAAACCTTAGGCGGTGTGGCAACGGTGATGATTCCGGCCAATACCACCATCCCAACGAAAAAATCGGAGCGTTTCTCCACAGCTGCCGATAACCAGCCTTCTGTTGAAATCCATGTTCTGCAAGGAGACCGCACGATGGCGATAGACAATAAGTCTTTGGGTAAGTTTTACTTAGAGGGCATCCCACCCGCACCGCGTGGTATTCCTGCCATCGAAGTGATTTTTGATATTGATGCAAACGGTATTCTATCCGTCACGGCCAAAGACCAAGCGACGGGTAAAGAAAAAAACATCCGTATTGAGTCTTCCTCTGGTCTGTCGGAGCAAGAAATCCAAAAAATGCGGGATGCGGCTTCTCAACATGCCGAAGAAGACAAGAAACGGCGCGAAGAAGTCGAAAAGTTCAATGCGGCTGATACACTCATCTTCTCTTCAGAGAAAAACCTGAAAGACTACGGCGATAAAATTTCGGGGGATAAGAAGTCGGCCATCGAAACAGCGCTTGCCAAATTGAAAGAAGTTCATGCAGCCCGGAATGCGGTGGAGTTGGAGACGGCGGTTAATGCCCTGAACGAAGCATGGAGCGCTGCCAGTGAAGAACTCTACAAGGCACAGTCCGAGGAAGCGGCGAATGCCCAAGGCAATCCCGACGAACCAGAAATGGCCTCGAAAGATGCAGGTATGGAAGATGCCAATTTTACAGAAGTGAAATAAACACTTTTGTTTAGCTGTAAAACGCCGGTGGAGAAAATCTTCCGGCGTTTTTTTGTGCTCCCGCCTTTAGCATTGTGACTTACCAATCATTAATAACGATAACCAACCACTCATTATGGTACAGTCAAAAAGAAGTTAAAGTATATAAATACAGTTTGAAGTGGTGCAATCTGTTTCATGGAATATGGTACAAATTGAAACGGCTCATGCTTACATAGGGTTCAAAAAAGTTTATGCTATATGCAAAAAATAAAGCCCGACCTTATAGAGAGCGAAAAGGTGACCACGATGTATCGTCTCTTGCTGTTCATATTCCTCTTCGGGCTGTTTGGTTGCCCATTAATCCCCAACGGTGGCGATCCGTTCCGGCATTTTCCTTATCCACAAAGCATTGCAATAAATCTTGATCCTTCTGATGGAAAGCGTCCTGTTCATGCACCTGCTGTTTTAGAAGGTAGTATAGAAGGTCGGGCTGGGACATTAAGAGAGGTATCGGTGTTTTTTGAGTCTTCTGATGATTTGGTGGTAGCGCCGCCTACCAGCAGTACGCTTGCCACACTCTCTGAACAAGAAAAAAAAACGTGGCGCATTTATGTTAAAAAAGGCGCTGATTTGCCTGATGCTGGCGGGTCATGGGTGCGTCTTAGGGTGGTTTATTTGCCGGATTATGAGCGGTTGTTGGCATTGATTGCAGACGAAAACAAGTTTCCCCATGAAGAAATCCGTTCTTCTTACCGCTCGACCACTTTGCAAAGTCAGTTACAAGGGGCGCGTGCAACCGATGCCGCAAGACTGTTTTTTGAGTAGCGTAAATTTTTGAGTAGCGTAAACAAAACGACCATGAATACATCCCCCAACATTACAACGGATGCACAAAAAAAGACCTCTGTTTTCGGGTTGGTCTTTGGCATGATGGCTGCGCCCGGGCAACTGCTCCAAAAATCGCTTTCTAATGTCTCGTGGGCTGTGGCGTATGGTATTTCTGGTGTGGCCTTTCTCTTGTTTTTCTTGCAAACCGGTTTAGATATGATGCGTGCCGGAAAAATGGATACAGAGGAGGTGGTTTTATTGTCTGGACTGGGCTTCCTTTATGGCACATTGGGTGTAATGATAGTTGGCGTTTTTGCTTGGGCTGGTATTCAAGGTTTTGGCAAAACACATAACATGCAAGAAATCTTACGGGCCTTTGGTTTGGCCTATAGCCCCACATTGGTCTATGCCGTATGTGGGCTGGTCTTTAATGTGGTTTTGGAGTGGAATACGGCGGTGGCTTTTGGCGTAACAGGTTTGTTGTGGGCACTCAACCCCATCTCGGCCACCATCCGACATTTTTGTGAAGATAAAACCACCCCTGCGGTTGTCCTGACCACCATTTGTGGCTTGTTAATGCTGATCGGTTGGGCATTTTTAGGAGGTGCATTATGAAACAGCAAATTACGGTTGGCGCAGCACTGCTTTTTGGTGTTTTTGGTTTTTTAGCGGCTTTAGATCACGAAAACGGGTTGCTCTTGGTGCTGATAGCTGTGGGATTGGGCGCTTTAGGCATTGTTGCCTTGCAATCACTGTTGACAAGGTTTAACGAGGTGGTACAGGCGAGTTCTGAAATGGGCTTTTTGGCCATTAAACAAGGATTGGCCTTTTTTGTGCCTTTTGTGGTTTTGGCAATAGTGGCTGATGGTTTTTTTGAATGGCACTCGGCTCAGGCTTTTTTCTCGGCAGGAGTCTCTGCTTTGGGTGCCTCTTGTGGGGCATATTTAATGCAACAAGGGGCTTCAAAAATGGGTGGTTTTGTGGTTCCAATGGCTTGGGCTTTAGGCTGTTCGGCCATTTGGATGCTCCTTACTGCTGCTTTTTAAACAATGGTTCCTTGCTTTTTGTATGAGCATGGCAACAGGAGAAATACAATGGAAGAAGATGATATCCTTACGTTAGAAGGAGCCTACGAGGCACGCCAAGAAGGTTTTTTGAGCCGTTCGGCACTCCAAGCGCTACGCCGGATTCCGCATCTGGTGGTCAGTCCGCTTTCTCCTTTAGCCCATCTGGAGCCAAAAGCCGAACGGGACGATCCTGCGGCACTACTCCGAACATGGCAACAAGAACATGAGGTTTGGACGTGGGCGATGCCAGCGCTAATGAATCCCCACCGCGCCATAACGCTTTTAATGGGCGATACCGACACCGCTGTTCTAGGGCAATATCTATGGGAAGACCCGTATGGACTGATGCCGGGTATTCGGGTGGGCATCGAGCCAGAACAGATCGCCGTTGAAGGCCCTATTTTGCCGGAAACGGTTTTGATGGGGCTTTTAGAAACGTTGCACCTTTCTGGAATGCCAGAAACCGAGCCAATCCGTATTCAACTCTCCAAACGGGCCTTTTGGACGGTGATGACGTTGTTGGATGCCTATCGGATGGCGCTCCTCAAAAACAGGCTTTTGCGTAAAGGTGGCTTCCCAAAAGGTGTTTCTCTACGTTTGCTACAGGAGGCATGGGTTTTGGGCTGTTCACAAAAAGACCTCGGCTGGGCAGTGACCATGTATGCAAGTTTATTGCCAGACGATGTGCCACCGAATTTTGAGGCCGCATTACCTCAAGCACTGGTCGAATTATCGGAAGCAGGGTTGTTGAGTGTTTTGAACCCTGAAGACGGGAGAGAAGACGAGCCAATTTATGTCTTTGACGAGGCTTTAGAGGTCTTTTTCCAAACACTTGTACCCTCTTCCATGCTGTTTGGTTTGGTGGTCCAGACGATACAACAACCTGAACAAGTGGCGTATAGTGTTTTGGGTGGCTGGCGGAGCAGTTCCGGAATTTGGTTGGCAGATTTTGCCGAGTTTGCTACAGGAAGTGTAGAACTAATGTTTGTGGGGCCGCACTTTGTGCATACTGCTTTAGAAACGTTGATCATTACCGATTCCCTAACGACAAATGTCCAGCCCTATACCCCAGACCAACGGTATCACCCCGATGTTTTGGCGCGGGCGCTCATGGATACACGAAAAACCATAAACCCGACGCCAGTCGTAACCATTCCGGTAAATCCTGCCTTTGGCGAGGTGCAGGTTTCTGTTTCCGATCATCCACCTGTTGCGGAACAATCTTGTTCGACTTGTGGACATCCACTTGCACCTGATGCCCGATTCTGTGCCCAATGTGGCATGGCGGTACAAGAAGTGGCGGTGGCCGTTCCCACTTGTCCGGCCTGTGGAACCGCCTTGCGCGAAGGCGTCCGGTTCTGTACAAAATGTGGTATGGCAGTCCAATAGTCATTTTACAAAAACCAAACGACCATGAAACGCCGCGTAGCAATTTTTCTGTTGTCCGTATTAATACTGCCCTTGGCTTGGGGGCAGGTGGTGAAGGTGGAAGTGGTTTGGCCCGATCTGCCTGATGGGTGGAAAAAAGCAAATGAAGGCTATGCCAGTCATACCATCGAGCAACAAGAAGGCTTTTCCAAAACGTATGCTTCGGCAACTGTTCGGTTTGTGGAACAACTTTTTGAGAACGATGAGGCATTCCGGCGTTATTACTTTGAGCAAGTAAGCGAGGATGGGAAAGTGGCGTTGTTTTTCCGACACTTACAGCGAAAGGATGGTGTGAATGAAAAAGAAGCAGAAGATCCTTTGGTTGCCCCAGATGAAACCCCGTGGAATGTGGTTTATGAACGGTCTTACTATCAAAGTACTTCGTCGGTGACGGTGGATGGCTATAACGGTTGGTTGATACGAATGGGGGATCACGAGAGTTCGTCTTCGCCTATTCACAAAAGAGCGATGGCGATAAGTGTAGAAAATACAACGGTTTTGGTTTATGGAATGTGCGAGCCATCTCACTGCGGGGCGATGGAGCAAGTGTTGATGAACCTTCAATTTAAGATAAAAGGTGGGGATAATCCCGAACGGGTGATGATTGCCATAACCAATGCCGTATTGGATACCACAGCAAATGTTGTTCGGATAACGGGTACATACAAAAGCAAATCGGCTATTACTTCGGCAACCATTTTTAGGGCAATGGGCGGCCCTGCCATTCAAGGTCATTTGCAATTTGCGAATGGGCGATTTACGGCTTCATGCGATTTCTTTAAGGGCGTAGAAAACACCTTTCGGGTTGTATTCGATAATGCCGATGAAAAAAGTGCGGAACAGAACGTTACCCTAAGTCCATCCGGTCAATTTGTACGCAATACCACAACTGGCGCAGATGGCAATACGCAAGTTGGGGCAAGTGTTCCTGTTTCGCCCGGATTGGGGCCGGTGGGCAATATTCCGGGGCCAAAGAATTTGGTACAAGGCGTATTGGGGGTCCTTGGGCCGGGGGTGCTGGGGATCCTCGGTGGGTGGCTTAGCGGCATTTTAGGGGGTGGCCGTGTGCCTCCGCCTACTCCTCCTACAGGGGGGAAACCGCCCGCAGCGCCACCCAAACCGCTTGATCCAAAAAATAAACCCAAATTTCCTTTGCAAAAACCGGATCCAAAGGGAAAAACAACCCAAGAAAAAACAAATGGCTCAGACAAAAACAAACCGCCAGAAAAACCAAAGAAACCAGATAAGCCTAAACCGCCAAATGATCCGGCAACTCAGTCGGCACAAAATACGCTGAAGTATGTGGAAGGAAGGCCGAACCTGATGAAGGATCCCCAAATCAAGGACTTGGTGAAGGCGGCCAAAGAAAGTTGCTTCACGCCCGATGGCAAGGTGATTCCAGACAAATGGAATGCCGTGAAAGAAGCCTTGAAAAATGCCGTTAATCCAGGGCCAGAAACTGGTTCTTCGGGGATTGCCTCCGAAACAATAAAGGCCATTGGGAAAACGGTAAAAGATGTCGCTTCTGAAGTAGGGGGAGCGGTGAAAAATATCGGGATTGGGATAAAAGATGGCGTGGTGGCCGCCGGGAAAGGGTTCAAGGCCATTGGCGATGCCGTGTTAAATCCGGGCTATTTCGTAAAAGGGGTGAATGAGTCGTTCAAAAACTGGATACGAACCAATGCGCCGGAAGCCCCTAAACAGTTTGTGGATGCCCTGAAGGAAGGGCGGTATTTGGATGCTGTAAAAACCATTTTGGTAACGGAAGGTAAATTGTTTGGCTCGGCCATCATGGGAATCGGTAAAGGGCTTGTGGGCATTGTTAAGGAAATGTTGCCCTACGAAGAAGTGAAGTCCCTATTTGACAAAAATGCCAGTTTGGAAGAAAAACTATGGGCGGTTCCCGCGGCAGCAGTCAAAATTGCCAGTCTCTTGCTCCCAACAAAATACGCTAAAACGCCAGTTCCGGGCTTGGGTCAAGGCACAACCTTTATCAAAAGCGCCAATCCGGGTTTGGCGGCGGCAAAAACGGCTGAGGCTGCGGCAGTCCGGGCTGCACAATTACAAAAGAATTTGACTGGAATGGAGGCGGCTGCCGCAAAACAAGGCACAAGCGCAGCGGCAAAAGGGGGGCTTAAGGACATGATTACCCAAACTAAAAAGGCCATCGAACAAGCTCAAACGATGGCCAATGCCGGAAAAGCCGTTCAGCAGGTCGAAAACTTGGTGGGTCATGCCGGAGCGCCTTCAACGGCAACCGCTAACTTTAAAGCCGCGCAAGGCTATTTAAACAAAAATACCGGACTTAGAGACGCCATTGATGCGGCGATTAAAGCAGATGGTGGTGGAGGCTCTTTGTACAACTTGCGCCTAAATGGTGTTATGAGCAAAGACGCCCACACGCTCATCACTGCACGAAAACTACAACTTCAAGAGCAGGCCATTAACAATGCGGTGAAGCGTGCACTTGCCGAGGAAGTGGCCGCCTTACAACAAAAAGGACTGCCCATTCCCAAACGCTTCTTTACGGCAAACTCTACCGAAGGCAGTCGTGTGGCAATTAATGGCTCCAATGCAGCCTGTGATCTCGATCAAACGGTTTTGGGGATGAAGCACGTTCGCGCAACACGAATGAACCAAATCCTACAGGAAGAGTGCAAAAATTTAGGATTTAGCCAAAAAACGTTGGATACCAACATCTACACACCGCGTCCGGGTAAATTGATGGATGCCAAAGGTCCGGCACCCAATAGTGAATCGTGGTTGGTGCGCAGTTTACAACGGGAGCCGGGGCGGTCTGGTTTTCACCAAGTACACGTCACCCGTGATGGTCGTGTGATTGTTGGTGACCACGTAACCGCACAAGGGAAAAGTGTGCTTCCGGTGCATCAACAAATGGGGCGTCCAACCATTTTGAGTACCGCCGAAAAAGCGGCCTCGGTTAAGAGCCAGTTGGGGCATGTGATAGATGCAGCCAAACAAAACAACCTAAACCAAATGGTGAAGTACGGTGCAAGGGCTATCAAAGATGGCCATCAGGTGGATACCGCGACCTATAATTTGGTGATGAAGGTCGCTTCACAAAAAGACCCACATGCGGCATTGGAATTGCTTAAATCGCATGGCGTAAACAATGCCAATGACTTGATCCGGAGATTGAATTTGCCAAAACACCTCGCCACGCATTAATCACCCAATATGGAGGATCAAACCATGAAAAATCGCAACTGGAACGTGGTGAAGGGGGCTTATTTCTTTGCCTTTCTCTTTCTCTTGGGCATGGTCTTACCGGCTCAACTGGGGGCGGACATGATGGATTGGGGTTTTGGTGTAGGGTTTTTGTGCTTCTTTGCGCTGATTACAATGCTCATTACCGCCTATTTCTACACCCGTCAGGCAAAGGAATTGGATAAGCTCTTGAACGATGACGGAATCTGGGCGAAATGGGAGGTCACGCCGGAAGACTGGGAACAGTACTTGTCCCTAAGTTACCAGGCCCAAAAAGCCCGAAATATGATGGTCTTGCGTTTGATTTTGGTGATTACGTTGGTGATTGTGGTTTTTTTAGCAGTGATTTCTTCCGACCCACTCTTTTTGTTGATCGGTTTGGGGATAGCTGTTATTGTAATTGTTCCAGCTTTTTTGGCCCCACGCTGGTATCGGCATCAACAACGCCAGAACAGGGTGGTACTTCTTGGGGAAAAAGGGGCTTATGCCGGAGGTAGGTTTGTGTTTTGGGACGTCATCACGGTGGCCAGAGGGCAGGTATTCTTAGAAACAGATCAAAACCTGAATCTTCTTATTTTTCCCTATACGTACATGTCCGGCCCAACCATATCTGTGGAGGATGCTTTTTTGGTTCCTGTCCCTGATATTAACCTTCCGGCAGCACGCATTGCGATGAAACGATACAATCAACGGTTTTCAACCCAACCAATGGAGGACGGCGATGTCGAGCCTTAACTTTTGCCCACAATGCGGCACAAAATTACAATCGGGCGATGCCTTTTGCCCTTCTTGTGGATCTCGCCTTGTGGTAGAACCTCCGCAGCCTATTGCAAATCTTTATGATGCACCCTCCCAGCGCACTCGGCCTTTAGCACCAGAGGCCGAGATGAAAATAGAGGCCCTAGCAGACCGTGATTTTGTAACCGTTCCGCCAACCCAGCCTTTGCCAGCCGAGCCTATAGAAGAAGAGGGGGGTCCTCAACCATCTTTGGTTCGCTCAAATAAGACCAACGCCTTTCCAAAAATCTTGGTTGTGGGCTTGGTGGTATTGCTTGCCGGAGCGGGTGGTTGGTATTGGTGGAAAAACATAGCACCCGAACCCGTTACCCAAACCCCAACGAACGTTCTTGAAAACCGACAATCTGTTTTGCCCGTTACAGGTTCATCGGGTATAAAATTGGCAGATTTTGATGGGGTTTGGCGTTCCTACTGGGCCAATAGCTCCCAAGAACAGGAAATCAGAATTGGAAATCCAGAAGATGATCTCTTTATAGAAGTGCGCGGAAACGACCTGAAAATGTATCCACGATCCAATAAAGTAGGAGGCGCGGACTTGGGAACAACGTGCGGGACGATGGATGGACGCCAAATAACTTGTGAAACATGGGAAAAAGCCTCGCCCGGAACCAAATATCGCCTCAAATTGGAATTAAGCTCGGATAAAACAGACTTGAAAGTGACTGAAATACCCGATATCGCCACCGAGCCAGTCATCATTAAGTGTAAGCGCGTGTCGGCTGGGGATGGCGCACCAGATGAGAGATTGGTAGATCCAACGGCTTATGAAGTGCCGGATTCGCCAATACCCCTAAGCCAATCCTATTTCCCGCCTGTCACAGGGCCATTGTCCGAAAAGCAAGCGATAGACCGCGTCCGGTTGATTCCAGAGGTTAAAGACTGGCTCCGTCTGCTGAAAGAGAAAGGTGCAAAAGCCTTTATCGAGGTCAATCATTCCGAGGATGGGAAATATGTTATTCGCTGTTACGAAATCGTGAACGATGAAGGGATGGGGCATACGGCTACCCAAGGCTGGTATAGCGTGGACAAACAAACGGGATTTGTAGATTTTTATCTGCCTTGATCGTCCATGCGGGAAATGGCACAATGAATACTATTTGTTACCGCACTCAACAAGGTTTGGTCAGCCTTAAAGTCGGTTTGTTCAACCATATTAGGATTGCTATAACAGATTGCCGTGTTTGTTTTGCCTTATAAATTCAATACTTACATCTAAATCTATAAAAAGAGATTGACTCTTGGCATGAATTGTTTTTACCTCAGTAATCAATTAGAATTAATCGCACATTATTATCTTTGTTAAATGTCTAAGGACTAAATATTTAGACTAAGGACCAATCATAAAATAATAAATAACCAATATGTAACTCTTAACATGGTGATATTTAAGTGCTTATGTCTTCTTAAATGAAATTTGTCTTTTTCTGTCTTTTAAATCTTATGAAGGCTTTATGTATTTGTCTATCTTTAATTCACGCACTTTAACTTGTAAACGCATAGTTGTGTTGCGTTGCGTTGATAATCACCTTTTGCATTTTTGTTTATTTTGCTTACCCCTTCTTGTATCAATAATCTGTACTACCGCATTTTTCTGACTTGAATTTAAGCCCATGCAATAGCGAAGCCCGATTGTGATTGGCATGATGAGGAAAAACACGTAATAACAGACATTTTGCGCCAAACACTTGAAGAACCGCTTAGTGGCCATCTCTTATATCAAATTTCCTTGCATTGTAAAGCCAACATCAAGCAGAATGAAACCGTTTTTTGTACCTTATTTGTGTAACCTTAAACTAAAAATGCACCCTTTATGGAAAATGTAACCCAAGAAGCCGGAAAATGTCCGGTGGCACACAATGGTACGTCCAAAGTGCGGATGTCTGGAACTAATAACCGAGATTGGTGGCCGAACCAACTTAAGCTAAATATTTTGCGCCAACATGCAGTGGCATCAAACCCGATGGATCCAGATTTTGATTATGCAAAAGCGTTTAGTAGCCTTGACTTGGCTGCCGTGAAGCAAGATATCGTTGACCTAATGACCCATTCTCAGGATTGGTGGCCTGCGGATTATGGGCATTATGGCCCTTTCTTTATCCGAATGGCATGGCATAGTGCCGGAACGTACCGTGTTGGTGATGGTCGTGGTGGTGCCGGATCCGGTACACAGCGCTTTGCTCCATTAAATAGTTGGCCGGACAATGCCAACTTAGATAAAGCCCGCCTCTTGCTCTGGCCCATTAAACAAAAATATGGCCATAGCTTGTCTTGGGCAGATCTTATGATCTTGGCCGGAAACTGTGCATTGGAGTCAATGGGCTTCAAGACCTTTGGTTTTGCGGGAGGACGCGAGGATGTTTGGGAACCCGAAGAAGATATTTACTGGGGAGCCGAGGCGGAATGGCTGGGTGATAAGCGCTACTCTGGAGATAGAGACCTTGAAAACCCGCTTGCTGCAGTGCAAATGGGCTTGATCTATGTAAATCCCGAAGGCCCTAATGGAAATCCAGATCCCATCGCAGCAGCCCGCGACATCCGCGAGACCTTTGCTCGTATGGCGATGAACGATGAAGAAACCGTTGCCCTCATCGCGGGGGGACATACTTTTGGAAAAACGCATGGCGCTGCTGATCCGGGTAAATACGTAGGCCGAGAACCAGCCGCCGCCAGTATCGAAGAACAAAGCTTAGGCTGGACCAATACTTTCGGAAAAGGAAACGCCGAAGATACCATTACCAGTGGTCTCGAAGGAGCATGGACCACTACGCCTACCCGCTGGAGCAACAACTTCTTCTGGAACCTGTTCGGATACGAATGGGAACTCACCACAAGTCCGGCAGGCGCACAACAATGGATTCCGAAGCATGGCCAAGGCGCAGATACTGTTCCAGATGCCCATATTTCGGGTAAAAGACATGCACCCATTATGCTAACAACCGACCTTTCGCTTCGGTTTGATCCAGAGTACGAGAAAATATCCCGCCGCTTTTTTGAACACCCAGATGAATTTGAGGACGCCTTTGCCCGCGCTTGGTTCAAGCTCACGCATCGCGACATGGGGCCAAAATCTCGTTACCTTGGCCCAGAAGTACCGCAAGAAGACCTCATCTGGCAAGACCCCATTCCGGCAGTAGATCATCCATTGGTGAACGAAGCTGACGTGACGGCACTTAAATCACAGATTTTAGCCTCTGGTCTCTCCGTTTCCGAGTTGGTCGCAACGGCGTGGGCTTCTGCTTCAACGTTCCGTGGCTCGGACAAACGTGGGGGCGCAAATGGCGCAAGAATCCGGCTATCGCCTCAAAATTCGTGGGCAGTGAACAATCCGGCACAACTCGAAAAGGTGTTGGGCACGTTAGAAAACCTTCAAAACGCCTTTAATGAAGCCCAAACAGATGGTAAAAGGGTCTCTTTAGCAGATTTGATCGTTTTGGGCGGCTGTGCAGCCATCGAAAAAGCCGCAGCCAATACCGGAATGACCGTTGAAGTGCCTTTTACCGCCGGAAGGGCCGATGCCACCCAAGACCAAACCGACATCGCTTCTTTTGTGGTGATGGAACCCCAAGCAGATGCCTTCAGAAATTATGCAAAACCAGCCTTCGCGGCGATTGCAGAGGAAATACTTGTGGATAAAGCCCAATTATTAACCTTAACCCCACCCGAAATGACGGTGCTGCTTGGTGGATTGAGGGTCATCAACATCAATACCGATGGATCGGCAACGGGTGTGCTGACCGATCGTCCGGGCGCGCTCACCAACGACTTCTTTGTGCATATCTTGGATGTACGCACTTCATGGAAGGCTACGGATGAACACCACACGGTTTTTGAAGGCCGAGACCGTGCTACGGGCACTTTGAAGTGGACGGGAACCCGTGCGGACCTCATCTTTGGCTCCAATACCGAACTCCGTGCTATTGCAGAGGTTTATGCAAGCGCAGATGCACAAGCGAAATTTGTCCGTGATTTTGTGGCCGTATGGAACAAGGTTATGAATTTAGACCGATTTGATTTAGCTTAAGACTTCGGTAGTCACTACTTTTAAGGAGGTGGCCTCAAAGATGGGGTCACTTCTTTTTTTTAGTTCAGGTTGTGATTTAGACTTTGAAGTTCTGACAGGTGTGGAACTTCCATTCGTCTGTAATAAAATAAAGCAACGAGTACCCAGTTTTGGGCCGTCACCCCGTCGGCCTTGTGTCTGGATACCCGTTGCTTAACCGGGTATGGCTAATTGATCGGTTTCTTATTCTTGGGGATGCGCAAATCCCATTTGGGTTAAACTTTCCGTAATTTCTTCCAGAATGGCCGGATCATCAATGGTTGCAGGTACTTTGTATTCATCGCCATCTGCAATTTTTTTGATGGTGCCACGCAGGATTTTTCCGGAGCGGGTTTTGGGTAAACGTTTTACGACGGTTGCTAATTTAAATGCCGCAACGGGGCCAATTTTCTCCCGTACCAACTTCACCAATTCCGGTACGATTACTTCTGCTGGCCTCATGACACCGGCTTTTAGCACGACCATGCCCATTGGCACTTCACCTTTCAGGTCGTCTTTCACCCCAAAAACGGCACATTCTGCCACATCTGGGTGCGCGGCAAGTACTTCCTCCATAGCGCCAGTGGAAAGGCGGTGCCCCGCCACATTGATGATATCGTCTATCCGGCTCATGATCCACAGATAGCCGTCGTCATCTATATATCCGGCATCACCCGTGAGGTAATATCCATCGTACATCGTCATGTAAGAATTAACGAAGCGGGCATCATTGTTCCATAGGGTAGGCAGACATCCAGGCGGCATTGGCAGCTTTACCACCACGTTGCCAATATCATTGGCCTCTTTTTGGTTGCCGGAGATGTCCAAGACCTGTACATCGTATCCGGGAACGGGTTTAGTGGCAGAGCCGGGTCGGATTTCAAATTGTTCGATCCCCAAGCAGTTTGCCGAGATAGGCCAGCCTGTTTCCGTTTGCCACCAGTGGTCAATCACCGGAACCTTTAGCTTGTCCATAGACCAAATTAAGGTGTCTGGATCGCAGCGTTCGCCTGCAAGAAAAAGGGTACGGAAGTGGCTAAAGTCATATTTTTTCAGATGTGTGGCTTCGGGGTCTTCTCGTTTAATGGCGCGAATTGCCGTTGGAGCCGTAAACAAAACCGAGATATTGTGCTCGGCAATTACGCGCCAAAAAGCCCCCGGATCTGGCGTACCAACTGGTTTTCCTTCATAAACAACCGTGGTGCTTCCATTAAGTAGCGGCCCATAGACAATAGACTTGTTGCGCTTGTTTTTATTGAGTTTAGAAGGAATTAAGTTTGGGTGCAAAATTCATGTTTTGAATTTTTGAGCTTTAAATTGCATAATCCTGCACAAATTTCCAGTATCATTTCAGCAGTC
>JAFLBZ010000041.1 GCA_017303715.1 Rhodothermia bacterium
CTTTCATTAGATGTGCCCAAATCTACCATGATGCCAGAGCTACGCTCCTTTTCGCACTTTGGATGTACCCGAATCTACGATGATGCCAGAGCTACGCTCCTTTTCGCCCTTTGAATGTAAAACAACAGGGGCGGTAGCCCCGACATCTTCGTAGAAAAACGTGCTACAAGGGTAATAACAGGGGCGGTAGCCCTGCCATCTCCATAGGAAAATGTTTTGATGCCAGAGCTACGCTCCTCTTTCTTGCATTAGATGTACCCGAATCTACGATGATGTCAGAGCTACGCTCCTTTTTCTTTCATTGAATATACCCAAATCTACGATGATTTCAGAGCTACACTCCTTTTCACCCTTTGAATGAAAAATTATAGGGGCGGTAGCCCCGACATCTTCGTAGAAAAACGTGCTACAAGGGTAATAACAGGGGCGGTAGCCCTGCCATCTCCATAGGGAAACGTTTTGATGTCAGAGCTACGCTCCTCTTTCTTTCATTAGATATGCCCGAATCTACGATGATGCCAGAGCTACGCTCCTCTTTGAATATTTGAAATTGCATACATTCTTTTGCTTTCCGCCCTTGCAAGGTTCGGACAAGGCTTTGGCTCCGCCTTTTGCCTTGCCTCCCATGCCGTGCGGATATTTTTAGGTTATGTGCTCATAACGCCAGAGGCGCCCATGCCTGCAAAGAGAAGCCGAAACCCAATACCGACGTACCGAAGCCCAGGCGAATCGAGACGCCGGTTCGAGGCGCGGCAACCGAACGCATGATTGAAGTAGCCACCGCCGCGAAGAACACGATGCTGCTCCGTGGATGGAGGCCCCTGCGGGTCTATTACCGCATCCCGCCCCCCCTTGCTCACTTCGTTCAAGCAAGCCCTATAGTATGCTTCATCGTACCCATCCGCACACCACTCCCATACATTGCCGCTCATGTCGTAAAGCCCCAAGGGATTGGCAAACTTTTCGCCCACCGGATGGGTTTGGTTTTGGCTGTTCTCATCAAACCAGCCCACTTCATTTAGGTAGGCAGCGCCAGCATATTCAAGGTTGGGGGTTTCATATCTCCCACCCCGTGCGGCATATTCCCACTGGGCTTCGGTGGGCAATTGGAATTCACCGCCACCTTTGCTATTGATTTGTTCTGCCAGCAACTGATTGAGTTTGGGGAGAAAGTTATTGGTAACGACCTGCCATGAAACCCGCTCCACCGGACGCTGGTCATCTCCTTTAAAATGTGCAGGGTGCTTTCCCATGACCGCCTGCCAGAGGCTTTGCGTAACGGGAAATTCCCCCATGTAAAAGGTACTGAGCCGCACAGGGTGAATGGGTTTTTCATCGTATTGATTGCTCCCCATCATGAATGGCTTTTCTGTGTCTAAATTCCCTTCTACCAGCTTCATATCAAAGGGCGTGTCTTTTACGGTAAAGGGGAGGGTTTCCGGTAATGTTTCCATAGGGGTATGGATTTATTGATTTTGCTTTTGGAGACGTTGCCGTGCAACGGCTGTACGGGGCAAGATACGCCTTTGCTTGTTGGAGACGTTGCCGTGCAACGGCTGTGCGGTGTTTTCACGTCTTGCTGTAGGGTTTTAAGGAATTTCTTTGCATTTTGGGATGCTAAACGTATGTTTTTGGCATTCCACCTATCCCCATAGAAACCCAAAACCCCGCCGGAAAACCAGCGGGGTAATATCGGGGTAGTTTATCTTTAGGCCCGTTGGGAGATGGGCGTAAACTTGAGATCGGTAACACCTGTATAAAGCGATTTGGGGCGCATCAGCGCATTGTCTGCATATTGTTCCATGATGCTGGCCGTCCATCCGGTAATCCGCGACATGGCAAAAATGGGCGTAAACAAGTCAATTTCAATGCCCATTAGGTAATACAGAGGTGCGGAATAGAAGTCCACATTTGCATTCAAGCCTTTGCTGTCCTTGACCAATTGTTGCATTTTGGTTTCCATCTCGTACCACTTCATCTCCCCTTTTTCTTCGGAAACCTTGATGAGCATCTCGCGCAGCGAAACCGCACGCGGGTCTAAGGTTTTATACACACGATGGCCAAAGCCCATGATTTTTTCTTTCTTTGCAAACTTCTCGGCCACAAATTCCTCCACCGAGATTCCCCGTGCCTCAATGTCCTTCAACATACGCATGACCGCAATATTGGCGCCGCCATGAAGTGGCCCTTTAAGCGCACCAATCGCCGAGACTACCGAGGAGTGTAAGTCCGACAAAGTAGAGGCCGCAGCACGTCCGGTAAAGGTAGAAGCATTTGCCCCATGATCCGCCTGAAGCACCAAACAGGTGTCTAAGGTGTGCTCGGTTGCAGCACCCGGAACGTCCCCATTGAGCATATAGAGGAACTCGGCAGCAATAGAACCTTCTTTACGCGGCTTGATCACGGGAAGCCCCTTACGGATGCGGTCGAATGCGGCCAAAACCGTTGGCATTTGTGCCGTAAGACGAATAGACTTGCGGTAATTGGCTTCTGGGGACATGTCCTCCGCTTCGGGATCGAAATTGCCCAATAAGGAAACGGCGGTTCGCAGGGCGGCCATAGGCTCAATCCCTTTTGGCAATTTGGCCAATGTGTCCAAGACGGCATCGTCCACATCCCGATAGGCTTGGAGCGTGGCGTTCAATTCGTCCAACTCCGCTTGATTTGGCAGATGCCCTTTCCAAAGCAAGTGTGCGACTTCCTCGAAGCTGGCTTTTCCGGCCAATTCATGGATATTATACCCCCGATAAACGAGAATACCGGCTTCTCCATCAATAAAAGAGAGGGCAGACTCAAGTGCATATACACCGGCAAGACCTCTTGCTACGACCGGCTTTTCGGTTGCTGTTTCAGGCATATTTCTTTAATTGGTTTAGTAGTTCTCGGTAGAGCAGGGATTCTTATGGGAACCAACACGTTATGATTATTCGGAAGCAAAACTAAACCAGATTCCATTTGGCGGTATCAGACTTTGGCGTTCGGAACAATCCTAATGTATCGGAGAGCATTTTGGCGAAGGGGTTTTATAATTTATGAAGCCACAGGGGAAGTATCATGACGTTTTGGCGAAACTAACGTGCGTTTTACTTGCACAGATCATGAATTTTACAGTGTTAACTTTTTGAGGTTGCGGTAAAGGTTCGTTTTTTACACGTTCTATGGATGATTCGTCCTGAATTGCGCAAACTTAGACCCTAATTCTTGAAAGCAGGTCTTTCTTTTTTGTACATTATATAGCGTGTAATATCTGTTTTACAATCGCTGTTGGAAAGCGCTTTTTTTTGACACAAGCCTTTCCGGTCTCCCTTAATACCATCGCGTTATAAAACAGTTTTTTTACATGGACGCTCCAGCGCCTGTTTACAGATGATTTGCGGAGTCGTCGTTTTTGCTCTTTTTGAGCATAGGTTTTTACGTTTTTAACCCGCCGCAACCGAACCTTTTGCGCCCCTGCGATCGAGAGGCCATCGCGCGGTACCGTGCTACATCATCCATAATCGCTCCAAATTTGAATAAATAAATTTCAAGGAGCCGATTCAGGACGCGATTTCTGCCATCGCACATTTCTCGGTATTCGCTCTAATGTTCGTTGCGTCCCACACTTTTTATGTCTAAAGAAATCATAATCAACTCGCAGAAGGAGCAAACACAGATCGCTCTTCTGGAGGATGGGGAATTAGTAGAACTTTACATCGAAAATTCCGACAATGCCCGCACATTGGGCAACATTTATTTAGGTCGTATCCGCAAAATCATGCCCAATATTCAAGCCTGTTTTGTGGACATCGGACAAAAACAAGATGCTTTTCTGCATTTTTCGGACATCTCAGACACCACGCCGGAAATGTTACGATACTTGGGCGAAACCGTAGAAATTTCCGCCTCTGTTATCGAAGTGAAGGCAGAATCCTTGCCCAAGCCCATTAGTGAACGATATGATTTGGGCGACGACGACCTGCTCTCGCCCGAAGATGAGGACGACTTGGAGATCGAACCCATCCACCGGAACGGTCGGCAGGACGAGGAGCCGCGCAAAAATCGCCGAAAAAAAAGACCCTCTTCAGATCAAAACCAAAACCAACGGGCACAACACTCGCCACAAGGTACGGGCGGAGAGTCCGATTTAAAAAACCCTTCACCGGCAAGTGAAACATCGGAACCCGCGCCCAATCGGCATAAAAACCGTGAGCGCCAACCAAACAGTCCACCCAAACGGCAACCACGAGAACAAGCCGCAAGTGCCTCCAAAACCGAATCAGACCCAGATCAAACCGCACTTCCAGACGCACAAAATGACAATCGTCCAGCCGAAAATCGCCCTAAACGGTCGGGAAATTGGCAAAAAAAACGGAACAGCCCCAGAGAATCTTCTGAAGAAACCTCAGAAGCAGAAGGCACTCCTAAAGTCGCTCGCATAACCAACGTTTCGGATGAGGCCGCAAATGCGTTAGCACCAAGCGACCAGAACCCCTCCTCGGACGAACCAGACGCCCCAAAAAGCCGATCAAGAAGAAGAGGTGGACAACGGAGACGCCCTGAAAACGATTCGTTATCCATGCCTTCCGTCAAGGGCGAATCAGAAGAGGCTGGCTCGGATACCCCTATTGCTTTTGCTGCAGTCGCGGAAGAATCTTCAGAAACCGCCTTAAAACCAGCCCTGAGCGTACACCCTGCAAAATACCTCCGTGAAGGCCACCGGATTTTAGTCAAAATCAGCAAAGAACCCATTTCCAACAAAGGAAGCCGCGTCACCACCGATGTCTCGCTAGCTGGCCGCTTCTTGGTCTTGGTTCCGATGGCCAATTATGTGGCTGTTTCCAAAAAAATAGCCTCCCAAAAAGAACGTAAACGCCTCCGCGTATTGGCTTCCAGTTTGCTACCACAAGGTTTTGGACTGATTGTTCGGACGGTTGCCCAAGACCGTGATGCCAAATCCCTTTATACCGACCTTCGGTTGCTTTTAGACAAGTGGAAGCGCATTGAAGAAAACATCCAGAAAAAAGGGAATCCACCCGCTGTGGTTTTTCAGGATGTGAGCATGGCCTCATCCGTTATCCGCGACCTTTTTACAGAAGACTTTGACCGTATTTTGATTGATGACGCCCGTGCGCATAAAAACATCAAGAGCTACATCCAAGCCATTGCCCCACAAATGATTTCGGCGGTGCAACTTTATACCGATACACCGCCCATTTTTAAGGCCACCAAAATAGACAAGCAAATCGAAGAAGCCTATTCCAGTCGGGTGGATATGCCCTCTGGCGGCTATTTGTTTATCGAACACACGGAGGCCATGCATGTGGTGGATGTGAACTCAGGGCGTGCCGGTCATGGTCTTTCGCAAGAAGAGAACTCGCTGAACGTAAACTTAGACGCGGTCAAATACATTGCCAAACACCTGCGATTACGCGACTTAGGCGGGATCATTGTGGTGGATTTTATTGATTTACGGTTAGACAGCCATCGGCGGAAAGTCCTCCAAACCCTACGCCGAGAATTTAAAAAAGATCGTGCCGTTACCAAGGTACTCCCGATGAGCGATTTTGGCCTCATCGAGATCACCCGTCAACGTTTGCGTCCGAGCTATACCACCTCGATTGCACGCCAGCCGGCCCCCAATCGTGCGCCGATCAACCCAAGTGTCGAGACCATTCTCAAGCGGATTGAGGCTTGGATAGAGATTTACAAGACGCAAACCGGAAAACCTTCGGTTACGCTTCAGGTTCATCCGTTTATGATGTCGTATCTTAAACATCTGCGGGATGGTCTTTTCCCTCGATTGTTGCGTTGGCGGTTTAGTCAAAAAATCAAGGTCAATTTATTGGCAAACGAAACGGTAGATCCCATACATTTTCGTTTCTTAGATAGCGAAACCAACGAAGACCTGACAGACCAATTCCGGTATCTCTAAGCCTTAACCCAGCATCCAAGTCCTCATGGCCGATTATAGGGGGCATATTCACGGAGCAGCCATTGGTTCGGTAGCCTACACAGGTCTTGTTGCGTATGGTGTTTCGATTTCGGGCGCTGCGGAAGCCTTTTCTGCTCCCGACTGGTTAGGATATACCCTTGTTACCCTTGGAATTGGCTTGCTTTTTGGCCTTTGGCCGGATGTGGACATTAATTCTAATGCACAAAAAATCTTTTATCGTCTATTTTTTGGGATAGATCTCATTCTCATCTTTTTAAAAAACTTTGAGGCGGCGTCCTATTTAGGCTTATTTGCCATATTGCCTATGCTTGGTAAACATCGGGGATGGACACACACGGTTTGGGCAATGTTGTGCATCCCTTTGCCATTGGTCTTGCTTCCCTACTTCACAAAGGTTCATTTGCTCTATAGTCCCATGATCGGCTGGCTCTTTTATGGAGCAGCACTTGTTGGTTATGCCAGTCATTTGTGGATGGATGGCTTGTTTTTCAAGAAAAGAAAACGTACTTCTAGGCTACAAACCGAAAACGAGGCGAGCTTTGTTGAGCAACTTACTTCAGATGTGGCGGTCTCTCCGCTTAGGGCCAGTAAACGTCTTGGCGGCTTAATGTGGGACGTACTTGGGCTTTCGCTTAGGGCCACTTTCTATTTTTTCTTTAGGCCATTTCTCCGCAAGTAAACCCAACCTACATTAGCAATATATCCTTCATTAGCAATATCTATGAGCCGGATTCAAAAACTTCTAAAAGATACCGCCGTTTATGGCATTTCTTCTATTTTGGGACGCGCCTTAGGGGTAGTCCTTGTACCGTTTTATGCACACCACCTGCCCGTTAACGATAATGGTGTGATTGGCGTTGTCTTTGCAGCATTTATCTTCCTCAATATTCTCTATACCTACGGGCTTGAATCGGCGTATCTCAAGTTTGCATCAGGAAAAGAAGGGCGCATAAACGCAAATCTGGTGTTTAGCACGGCAACCCTTATGCTGATCATCAGCAGTATGGCATTTTCGCTTACAATGTCTGCCTTTCCCAATATTACCAGCAATTTGATAACGCTTAACCCTCAGTGGCAACATTTGGTCTTCTACATGGCCGCCATTGTTTTATTAGACACCATGTCGGCACTCCCATATGCAGAATTGCGCCTTTCTAATCGCCCTTACCGATTTGCAGCCGTCCGGCTTTCTAATATCTTGCTGAACTTGGTATTAAATGTATTTTTTATCGCATACCTCAAATTGGGCATCACGGGCGTTTTTATTGCCAATGTATTGGCCTCTGGTTTTCAGGTATTGTTTCTGCTTCCGGTTTATTTCGAGCGTTTCCGGTTTATATACGATGGAAGAACCGCGAAGTCGCTCCTAAAATACAGTCTCCCACTTTTACCGAATGGCCTCGCTTTTGCCGTTACCGAGACCCTGAGCCGTTTTTTCTTAAACATGATGTCCAAGGAGCAGATCATCTCCCTTTATGGAAAGGTTATTCCAGCGGCAGAACAAGCCAAGTTGCTCACCCACGAAGATTATGGCGATTATGTGACAGGGATTTTTAATAACATCTACAAACTTGGCGTTTTTATGATGCTCTTTACCCAGATGTTTCGTTTTGCGTGGCAGCCCTTTTATTTTAGCCATGCCGAAGACCCCGATGCAAAACCACTTTTCGCCCGTGTTTTTTTGTTGTTTACCGCCATTGGACTTACAGCTTGGCTCTCCATCACCTTTTTTGCACACGAAATTGTCTCCTTTCCCTTACCCGGAGGTAAAACCCTTCTTCCGTCAGAATACTGGTTTGCGCTTCCCATTGTGCCTATTGTTTTGGGTGCTTATTTCCTTCAAGGCTGGGAAAATATTTTTTCTGCGGGGATTTACATCCAAAAACAGACTTCACGCCTCATTCCCATTACGCTCTTAGGAGCATTGGCAACCTTCTTGCTCAACTTTTTCCTTGTGCCCCAATATGGGATTTTAGCCGCCGCATGGAGCACCTTTGGCGCCTATTTGGTCATGTCGCTAGGGGTCTATTTTTCGTCCCAACAAATTTATCCCATTCAACAACATTGGGGGCAAGTAGGGCTTATGGTGATTGCCGCTCTTGGTATTTTCGGCTTGTGGCAGTTCTTGCCTGCCCTCCAAATATGGTACTTCGAACTTTTGCTCATTGTTGGCTTTACTTTTTCTTTGTTTGCAGTGGGCGTACTCTCTAAAGACATCGTCCGCACACTCTTTAAGCGGAAGTAAGACCAATCCCGAAACAAGGTAAGTCTAAGACTATAAGTTATTGCCCTGAAAGAAAATCGCTCCTTCAAATTAGCCTTATTTCCTTCAGGTAACACTTCAAGCTATCTGCTTTCGATAGGCTTTGTACGCTAAAAAATAACTCAAAAATAGAAAGTTGTTCCCAGATGGCCCTCAACCCTAGTGATCGCCTGATGCACCAGAAACCCACCTGACAATTAGGCACATGGAAAAGATATTTACCCTTTAAGCCATTGGGCAAATAAAAAAAGCGCACCTCAGAGAGATTCGCTTCAACAAACAATCAGGTACTGCTCCGTTATATTTCCTTTTTTTCGCAAGAGCGACACGGCACTACCAATACCAGCCAGATAAAGTACCTAACACCAAACGTTGAACTTACCAGGAACAACAGTGTCTCGCACTTACGGATTTCAAGGCGATTCGGGCTAAAAAAAGAACATTTTCGAATCCAACGGAGCAGCACCGAAAGCCAAACGCAAAATCCGAAATTTGTCCTTGTATCGCGCCCATTTATAAGACGAAAACCCCAATTCCGGCGACAATGTCCGATTTATTGGCCTCTATGTCTGATTTGTACCCATAGAATCCTGATTCACAATTTTAATGTATTGTGAAGGTTGCACCCCAAATTGCTCTTTAAACACTTTTGCAAAATAGTCTGGGGTATTAAAGCCAACGGCATAGGCCACTTCCGAGATGCTTCCCGCCCCTTGCTCTAACAGCTGTTTGGCACGCTCCAAACGATAGTTCCGCAAAAACAGTACAGGAGATTGCCCTGTAAATGATTGGATTTTCCGTTGTAATTGTCTTGGACTGATATTCAGGGCTTGCGCCAATTCTGCAACATTCAAGCGCGGGTCGTCTATGCGGGTTTCGATCAGGTCTTGCATCTGTTTTAAAAATTGCGTATCTACCGACAACACCTCGATGGGGCGTGGCATTAGGTTGGGCGCAATGGATTCCGGAATCATTGTCTTCGTGGGTGTCTTTGATTCGACGACCATCGGTTCGGCCAGTTTTTCTACAGAAGGTGATGGTACTTTTGGGTTTGTCTCAACGTGAGCTTTTTTACTTCTAAATAGCCGCCTTAGAAAATACCACAACAGCCACAACACCGCCAAACCTCCTAAAATACCTCCCACCAATAACCAAGGTGAAAAAGCCATCGCTTTCTGTATCCGATCCCACCAAGTAGCTTGCCCCACCAATTTAACATCCGTCCAGTTTACAGGGGAGTCTTGGTTCTCAACGCCGCACCACGCGGACTTGATTATGTCCCTTCCTTCTCCGTCATTGTCATTATTTCCGGCCAGAAGACGGATGTGCATCCATGACTTGGCCTCTAACAAACCTAAGGAAGCCCAAGGAATCATCATTTCTACGATGTACCCGTCATCGTCGTCGTCGTTCATGTTGGCACTACCTGTCGCAACACTCTTCACATAATAGACGACGTCTCGATCCACGATTTTTGGCAACTGTTCCTCTAATGCTGGAACGGGATTTCCCCGAAGTACAGCAGTCCGCCCTAATAAATCGGTAACAAGTTGGTAATCAGAGGAGGTAAAAACCGAAGAAGGCTCGCCTTTGGTGTGTACATACAACTCAACCGAGTCGTTTAGGTAAAGGTAAGCCAGTGTATCTATGGGTATGGTAAGACCCGTCGTGTCAATTGGTACTGGTTTTGTGAACCTTTCTATGGGCAATTTGTCTTTGGGGAGCGCAATCAGGTGACGATCGCGTACAGTAAAATAAGCATACAAGGCGTAACCATCCCAAGCCAAAGCCACTTGGGTAACATTCCGACGGTTTTTCCCCTTAGAAGGCGTCGAAAAGGTTTTATAGGGGATATCTGCCCATTCCCCCAACTTCCCATCCACCTCAACTAAACCGTGCATATAAGGAATTTCTACTTTCCCACACTGTGCCTTTGCAAGAAATGGGCTGATCAGGCATATAAACACGAATACCCCTAAGCGCAAGGGCTTAGCGAAAACGAATTTTTCATTTTGTAGTAACGTGATCAAATCCATAAAAAGGAACACACAAAATACGAATGGGTTTATTATAGCCCTAATTTAACCATCAAGACCACCTTCATCACCCAAACGTTCCAGATATTTTTTTATGGATGCTTTTTTTAACGAATGGTCAAATTCTCATTTTTGAAGACGTGGACTTGCCGGCGCGATTTTAGGAGCTATGATCCCCACGAGATCTTGACCAACTCCACCCGTTTAAGGCTTGCTTTGAGAATGGTAAACACATAAGCGCCAAAGACCTGTTGGCTATGCACCTCTGGCACTTTCCCCGTTTTGTACAAAATATAACCTCCCAAAGTATCATATTGACCTTCGGGGATATCAAAGCCGTATTGTTCACGCAAAAGATGGATTTCTGCATCTCCACGAACAGACCATGTATTTGCTCCCAAAGACCGTACCGGCGTATGATCGGGATCAAACTCATCTTCAATCTCCCCAATCAATTCTTCCAACAAGTCCTCCATCGTCACCAATCCGGAGACGCCGCCATGTTCGTCCACAACCATTGCGATGGAAGTATTGTCTTTTAAAAAGGATTGAAGCAATTTATTGGTTTGCTGGGATTCTGGTACAAACTTCATCGGTCTGATCATGCTTTCCAATGACGTTGGGTTATGAAACAGATCATGTACCAAAACATATCCCACAATATGGTCTAAGTGATGTTCAAATACGGGAATTTTAGAAAAGCCGGTCTGCATAAACATTTGCCTAACCTCGGACAAGGTGGCCTCTTTTCGGAGCGCTTTAATTTGTGTACGGCTCACCATCACCTCACGGACACGGGTTTCTCGAAGTTCAAGGACATTCGAGACCAACTCCCTTTCATCTTCATCTATTTTGGGGTCTGGAGCAGGGGTTTCATTGAAACGTTCACTTAACAGACTTTCCAAATCAGGAATCAGGTAGGGACTAACAATGCGGTTTTCCGTTTGCAATAGGCGTGCAATCCCTTTAGAGAGCCAACCGACGGGCAAAATAATGGGGTAAAGCAACCAATACGACCAGCGCAGGGGCCGCGCAAGCCGGAATATCCATTCATTGGGTTGTTTTTGTACCAAATGCTTGGGCAGTACTTCACCTAAAACCAAAACAATGAAAAAACCCACGAAGACCTGAACCAACAAGACCCATCCAGAAGACCAACCAAAGGATTGTAAAAAATCCGAAAGGAAGTACGACAACGCTGTCGTAAACAAGACCAAGCCCAGCACTGTACCTACGAGGGTCGTAGTAAACAGATGAATGGGGTGGTGTAAAAAGACCTCAACGGCTTTACCATTTTCACCTCGCGAAGCACATTCGATCTCGGCCTTGTATCTATTCGCCGTCACAAATGCGGACTCTGCCGCAGCAAAAAAAGCCAATACCAAAAGCAATATTACCGTAGCAAGTAACAACATGGTCTTTATTCGCCAGAAAAATGCGGGGTTCGCTTTTCTAAGAAAGCCCCAACACCTTCGGTAAAATCTTTACTCGAAACAATTTGACCGAACAAAGCGGCCTCAAGTTGCAGCCCATGCGCGAGGGGTAAATCCGAGGCCAAAAGTGCCTCTAACGCCATTTGAATACCAAGCGGGGCACGAGCGGAAATGGTTCGGATCAACTTTTTGGCCGTCGTCAGCAGGTCTTTCAAGGGAACCACTTGGCTGACCAAGCCTAAGCCGTAAGCCCGCTGAGCGTCAATGGGTTTACCTGTCAGAATCATTTCTGTTGCAATACCACGTCCCAAGACCTTAGGAAGCCTTTGGGTTCCTCCATAGCCGGGGATCAGCCCTAAGTTGAGTTCGGGCTGACCAAAAAGGGCTTGTTCGGAGGCAATTCTTAGATGACAAGCCAAGGCAAGTTCGCAACCACCTCCTAAGGCAAAACCATTAACGGCCGCCAAGACGGGTTTGGTCATTTGCTCCACTTGGTTAAAAATGCCCTGACCTTTGGCCGCCATTTTTTGTGCCTGAAGTGGGGTAAGGTCTCTGAACTCAGCAATATCAGCACCTGCAACAAAACTCCGCTGTCCAGCACCTGTAAGGATAACGCCCTTCACCTCATCGTCATAACGCGCCATGGAAAGAGCGGCACTCAATTCACGCAAAACGGTCTGGTTTAAGGCATTGTGTTTGTCTGGACGATTGATGGTAATAATGGCTATTGCATCGCCCACATGCGTATAGCCTTTGGCATCGGTGGCCTCGCGGTCAATGCTATACTGTAGGGTTTCAAAAATGGTTTCGGCAGTTGCAGACATAAATCACTAAGTAAAAGATGAAAGGGCGGCGTATAAGAAAAAACCGTAAAACATAGGACATTGCCTCTAATTTTACGGTTTAACATTAAAATCAGTTCTTAACTCGGCTCCCACTGCTTGTTGATTCGGAAGGCGTGTAGGCATCTTCTATGCCGTCCAAGATACTACCGGAATTGTTAAACACATCCTCCAATTCCGATACCGAGGCTTGTGTTTCTTCCACTTCGTTTAAGAGCGTATCCAATTGGAAGGTAATGCCATCGGGGTCTTTCATCGAGAGGGACTGCTCATGGATAAACCGGATCACATCTTCGATGGTTGCCATTTGCGCATCAAGGATTTCTTTATTTTCCTTAAGCCGCTTTCGCTCTTCCAAGCTTTTTTCCAAAATGGTCAGCCTTCGTTGTTTTACAGAGCGCACTTTGGGCGGATCATCTTCCATATCTTGGCGCAACTCCTCGATGGCGCGTGCAATTTCCAACTCGCGGTTATCCGACTGGATCATGTTATAGCGCTCTTTGGTATGAAGCATAGACAGGTAAGAATCCATCAAGCCTTCTATTTTGCGCAAATGGCTGTCCAAGAGGGACTGTGAGGCCGTACTTAGCTTCTTATAGTTTCCGGCAATATCGTCGCGGTATTTTTTCAACCGGACGTACCGCTCCAAACTATAACGGCTTAGTTGCTTGAGGCGCTCCGTGGGGGTATTCGCTTGTTTAGACATTTCGGCATTTACCCTTGAACGTACCGCTCTTTGGAACCGTTTGTCTTTTGGCATAATGCCCAAATACATCAATTCCGCGCCAAAAGTGGATAGCAGGATCATGTTTCGTAGGAACTCCCCTGCTTCTCCGGGGGCAATAATCATGGTTCCCAGAACCATCGCCATTGCCGAGATAAGGAAGGTTAGGTTCCATGGCATCAAGAACGCTTCTTTCTGAAAATTTATGTACGAATCGTTGCTCATTGTACCTCAGTACAGGTGTTTCGTGAGACAGATTACTCCACCTCTTGTTATGGACAATCGGTATTAAATTCCTCGTTTCCGGCCTAATGTGCGTTCACCTTCGGACTTTGACCCTGCTTCTGGTGCAGGCTCTGCTGCTCTGGCACGCCCAATGGACTTTTCGCCCTCGCCGGTCATGTCGGATGAGGTAGCAGCAGGTTGGTCTAAAGGCAAACCCACGCCCATTTCGATCTTCATTTGTCGGATAAGATCTGCCGCTCGTGATTTTTGTGCCTCTTCCTCATTTATCTGAGGTGCAGCAACCGTCGGAGCATCCAATCCAGCATTTTCCAAGGCCATCTCCATCTTCACTTCAGTTCGGATGGACTCACGGTTGAGCCGTTCCACCATTTCTTCGTGGGTTGCGGTCACACTATCCGGCAGTGCAGTTCCCTGAACGGCATTCACAATAGATTTTTTCCGTTCGGCCTCGGCTAATTTTTGCTTTAAGGCACGGATTTGAAGCAAGTGTTGCTTTTCTTCTGCCTTTATACGTTCATATTCTTTTGGATCCATCCTGATTCGGGGCTAAAAAGGTTAATACAACGCAAGCGATGCTTAGACCCCTTCGCGGTTCCGGCTTGCAGACGATCCACCAGAAGAACCAATTTCGTCTGGAATGTCTAAAAGGCTCTTACGCTGGCCAGCGGGCGAACCGCCCCCCATGCCCATTTCCAATTTGAATTGGTTGACGATTTCGGAAGCGCGGATGCTTTGTGCGTCTTCTTCGATCTTCATGGCTTGGGTATCTATGGAGTCTAAAGCAATTTCCATGCGGGCTTCCGACTTTGCCGTTTGCTCGTTGATCTTTTGGATCATTTCGTCGTGGGTTGCGGAAACGCCACCAACTTCAAACTGCTCCAGCGTATCGGCCACTTTTGCTTGCCATTGGGCACGTTCGTGGGCGCGCAGGGCTTCTTTGGCTTCTTGGATTTTGCGGTCTTTTTCCCGCATAAAGGCTTTTTTCACCTGAAGGGCTTTGTCGTAGGCAGCAGCTGCAAACTGTAATTGCTCTTTTGCGGAGCCAAGCGAGGCTTTCACCTGCTCGTAACGAACGGCATATTGTTGGGCAATGTCTTCGCGGTTGGCTTGGATCCCCGCTTTGATTTTAGAGGTCAGGTCTGCCAATTCCGCCTCGTATTTAGCGACTTCCTTTTGCAAAAGCATCACATTGGCTTTTACTGTCGCAATGTTTTCATTCATTTTCGGAACCTGATCGTTCAGTTCCCGAATATTTTCTTCAAGGATGAGTTTGGGATCTTCGATGGTAGAGACCAATCCGCCAAAAAGGGACTTAATTGCACGGACAAATCGTTTCCAGATGGACATAATGTGTTTCTGTTTAGAGGTTTTAATCGTAAGGCGATCCTACGCACCGGTTTCAACTTGGATACGCAAAACGCATATGAAGTTTCAAATAATGTAAAAGATAAACATTTTGGTCTCAATTCCCCAAAGGTAAATCAATCCTAAATGCCGATTTTATTCGGTGTTTACCCGAATTCCATTCTTCCACCCCTTAGGAGCCATGTACAACCCCTTTTCCGGTGACACGTTTCATCAGCAAAGTCTGGTGTTCTGGTACTTCCTCCCCAAATTGGAAAGCGGCAACCACCGCTTGTTTTAGCGCCTCCACCTCCGATGTTTTTTGGGTATAGAGGGTTGCCAACCGTGATCCGGCCTTGGCCTCGTCGCCGGGTTTAAGGTGGAGAAAAATACCTGCTCCCGGATCAACAGGGTCTTCCTTCTTCATCCGTCCAGCACCCGTTAATACGGCTGTTTTACCTACAACAAGAGCATCAATATCATGGACATAGCCCTCTGCTGAATCGGGGACAAAAATCTCATACGCCGGGGCAAGTTGGGTATAGGAAGAGGTATTTTCGAGTACCCCAATATCCCCACCTTGCGACTGGACAATTTGTAGAAATTTCTCGAAGGCTTTGCCATTTTCCACCACTTCACGTGCCATTACCAAGCCTTTTTCGGGCGTTTCTGCGACGCCTCCCAAACACAGCATTTCACTGGCCAAGGTATAGGTCAGCTCCATAACTTCCGAGACCTCTTCCCCTTTTAGACATCGGACGGACTCTTCGACTTCGAGCCAATTTCCCACGGCTTGTCCTAAAGGCACATTCATATTTGTGATCCATCCGACGGTAGGTTTACCAAAGGCTTCCCCAATTTCCACCAATGTTTGCGCTAATTTCTCGGCCTCTGGCACGGTTTGCATAAACGCCCCGCGTCCACATTTGACATCCAGAACCAATGCGTCTATCCCTTCCGCCAGTTTTTTAGACATTATAGAAGAGGCAATAAACGGAATAAAAGGCACGGTTCCAGTTACATCTCGCAAAGCATAGAGTTTGCGGTCTGCCGGAGCAATTTCTGGTGTTTGCCCAATCAATACCAAGCCATTTTGTTGTAATTGTCGGCGATATTCGGGGATGCTCAAGTTCACATTAAAGCCCGGAATTGCCTCCAATTTGTCTAAGGTTCCACCTGAATGTCCCAAACCTCGTCCTGAAATCATGGGAACAGGTACGCCACAAGCGGCAACAATGGGCGCAAGCGGTAAAGAGATTTTATCGCCAACTCCGCCGGTAGAATGTTTATCCACCTTGATCCCCGGTAAGTCGCTCAAGTCCAAAACCTCGCCGGAGTACAACATAGCACGGGTGAGCGTTTGCGTTTCGGCATCATTCATGCCACGTATAAATGCCGCCATCAAAAATGCGCTCATTTGATAGTCGGTGACGTGCCCATGTGTATAGGCATCAATCAGCCATTGGATGGCCTCCGCACTTAGGGTTTCTCCATCGCGCTTGGCAATCAGGAGGTCAAGAATATTCAAGGTCATATCTAGTTTGGGTTCATTCTCATCAATTTGTACAACGTTACAAGTCCTAAAACAAGGAATAAATAAAAGGAGCTAAGGCCGAACCATTTGCCAATACAATGAGAAGACTGAGCAGTACCAATACCACTACAATCGGAACCAACCAATATTTTTTACGGATCTTGAGAAAGTCCCAAAAGGCGAGAAGAATGCTTGTTTTGGCCATAAGTGGTTATTCTACTTTAGTTTATTATTCCTGAGTGTGGCATTTACCAACATAGAAAATGCCCATCCACACAATTTTTTGATGTATTTAAAAAGTAAGTTACAAAAAATATTGGTGGCAGTTTCGTCTGAATGTGTTTTGTAGCGTAACTTCGTTTATGCACAGGCGTAAAAAACTTGTTACGGCATTAGTTGTCACCCAAATTCAGCCTTATGCGTTTTATCAATGAAGTATGGGAAGGTCTTCGGATTGCTTTTTTGGCCATTCGGAACAATAAATTGCGCTCTGGTCTCACCACCTTAGGCATCATCATTGGCATCGTGATGGTCACCTCTATGTTTACGGTGATTAATGGCATAGAACGATCGTTTGACAATAGTGTTTCTATGTTGGGGAACGATGTGCTACGGATTCAGCGTTTTCCTTGGGGCGCACAACCCGGAGATTGGTGGAAATACATCAACCGTCCGAACATTGAGCCAGACTTGGCCGAGGCCATCCACAACCGATCCACATATGCAAAAGCCGTTGCTCCGGTTTCCTTTTATGTGTCTAATGTAAAATACAAAGGCAACCAGATCAAAGGGGTTTTTATGCAAGCCTCCACCCCCGATTATAGCGAGATTAACCAAATTAAGTTGGATAGCGGGCGGTTTTATACCGATGAGGACAACCGAACAGCCCGCAATGTCTGCGTGTTGGGCGTGGATGTTCTGGAGGCACTTTTCCCAAACGAACAACCTTTGGGGAAAAAAATCAAATTGGTTTCGCAATCTTTCCAACAAACAGGTCCCGGCGGAATGGGCGTGCAAATGAAGGAAAGCCAACAGAATTGTGAGGTGATTGGGGTTTTGGCCAAACAAGGCAAGTTTTTAGGTCTTTTCTCGTTCGATACACAAATTCAGATGCCTTATAATACCATGAAAAAGATTTTTGGCATCAATAAACAAGGATTGCAAATCCAAGTACGGGTTGATCTGTCAGAAATGGATGAGGCACAAGATGAATTGACGGGCATTATCCGCGCAGTCAGAAAAGTAAAGCCGGGCGATGCCGATAACTTTGCCATCAACCGCCAAGAGGCTTTCAGGCAGCAATTTGATGGCATCAAAACAGTTATTTATTCTGTTGGGCTTTTTCTCACGGCCTTATCCCTTTTGGTTGGTGGTATTGGGGTGATGAACATTATGTTTGTATCTGTTAAAGAGCGTACCAAAGAAATCGGGATTCGGAAGGCCATTGGTGCGCCTAAACGTGCCATATTAGGCCAATTTTTATTCGAGGCGGTGGTCATTTGCGTATTTGGTGGTTTGATAGGCATCATCCTTTCCTTCGGCGTAACGGCTTTTATCAATACCATTTTTACCGCTGTTATGTCTATCGGAACAGTGTTGTTGGCCTTCAGCATTTGTGTGGTGGTGGGAATCATCTTTGGTTTTATCCCTGCATGGTCAGCCGCCAACGCCAACCCCATCGAGGCGCTGCGCTACGAATAACCCTTTTAACCAAGAAATTATGAATATCGAATTTATAAAAATGGCATGGGGGGCCATTATAGCCAATAAATTGCGTTCTGCACTTACGTTATTGGGTATGGTGATTGGGGTGTTTTCGGTTATTGCATCTGTTACGGCGGTCTCGGCTATAGACTCCAGTTTTAATACCACGATAGATTTTTTAGGTTCATCTACCTTTACGATACAGAAGTTTCCGGGCGTACAATTTGGTCCCGGAGATGAACGTATCCGCAACCGCAAAAACATTACCTACGGCCAAATGTTACAATTGCGCCGCAGGAGCACCATGTCAACCTCTGTCAGTGCTTCAGGGAATTTCCCAACCGTTCAACTTCGCCATAAAGACCGAAAAACCAACCCCAACGTTCAACTTCAAGGCTCGGATGAACATTGGGCGGTGAACAATAGCTACGAAATCGGTATCGGACGATTTTTAACCGATAGCGACGTTCAGTATGGTCGTCCGGTCGTGGTCTTGGGAACCGAAGTGGTGAGCAAACTCTTCGAGAACGAAACTCCTCTTGGTAAAGACGTCTTGGTGGGTGGCCATCGCATGACCATCGTGGGTGTCCTGAAGCAAAAGGGGCAAAGTTTTGGGCAAAGTCAAGACAACTTGGCGATTGCACCCATTACAACCCTTTTTGTACAGTATGGCGATCCAGAACAGAACATAGATATTCTGATCCGTGCAAAAAACGTAGAAATTCTGGGAGAAACGATAGATGAAAGCATTGGCGTCTTTCGAGCCGTGCGCCGTTTAGACGCCAAAGAAGACAATGACTTTGAGGTCATCACCAACGATTCGGTGGTGGAAACCTTTACGGGTTTTACCGCCTACCTCACGTTGGGCGGGGCTGGTATTGGGTTCATTGCATTGCTGGCTGCTGGTATTGGTATCATGAACATCATGTTGGTTTCCGTAACCGAGCGCACCCGCGAGATCGGGATTCGCAAATCAATTGGCGCAAAAAAGAGTGATATCCTCCGACAGTTTTTGTATGAAGCCGTTTTTCTTTGTCAAATCGGGGGTGTTTTGGGCATTTTGATGGGCATTGGCACGGGCAACATCCTGTCTCTTATGTGGGAGACGCCACTTGTAGTTCCTTGGGGCTGGGCATTTGGCGCTGTGGCTGGTGTTACGGTTATTGCATTGGTTTTTGGGGTTTATCCCGCTTGGAAAGCTGCTAATCTACGACCAATAGATGCCTTACGTTACGAATAACATAACCTCCAAACGATCTAAAATGTGTATAATGACACCCAAACAACGAGCGGGTGAGGCCGCTGCTGCTTTGATTGAAGACGGCATGATGGTGGGTCTCGGAACAGGCTCTACCACGGCTTACGCCATCGAAGCCTTAGGCAAACGTGTACGTACCGAGGGTTTACACGTACAAGGCGTTCCAACATCCTTTTTCGCCGAGCGGCTTGCCCGCCAATCGGGGATTCCACTCATCTCCTTAGACGAAACAGCCGCGTTAGACATTGCTTTTGATGGAGCCGATGAAGTGGACGCTGCTTTTAATCTGATTAAAGGACGCGGCGCCGCACATACCCGCGAAAAAGTGGTGGCTGCACAAGCAAAACGTTTTGTGGTCTTGGTGGATGAGTCCAAGATGGTGGAAAAATTGGGTCTAAAAATGCCTCTACCCATCGAGGTGCTTCCTATGGCTTTGGGGCCTATAACGCGAGTTTTGGAAAAATTAGGCGCACAACCGGAACTGCGAATGGGACTTCGGAAGGATGGCCCGGTGGTGAGTGACCAAGGCTTCTGGATTGTGGATGCACGGTTTCCCGACGGCCTGCCCGAACTTGAGGCGTTGAACCAATCCTTACTAAAAATGCCCGGCGTACTGGATCATGGGCTTTTCCTACACATGGCTACCGATGTCCTGATTGGGCGCCAAAACGGCGAGCTTACGCACCTCCAGTAGAAATCGTCTGATTAGATGGTGGCGTGTTTTGGAGATTCGCGAATTGGCTCAATGCGAAAGAAAATCTATATACTATTGTTATTACATGATTTATGCCATAAAGATAACATCCCAATGGGTCTAAATATCCAATTCCTTATTCGTCCTGCAAAAATTTGACCGTCCATAATCTAAATTAACCTATTGCTCACGTTGGTTAGAGTTCTAAAGCTAAATCATGCGGGTTATTAAAATGGCAAAACCGTTTGTACACGCCAGAAGAATTTTGGGTTAGTCTCCACATCCTGCCAAGAAAGCCCGCCGCCAGTGGTAATCGGAAGGCCGAAAACTATCAACTGTCCTTGAATTTCCCACCCGATACGCATTTGTAGCACACGCTGGTCAAATTGGTCGGTACGCCAAGTTGTTCCGGCATCAAAAAAGGCGGTGGGCGAGACGGACGCAATACCAAATACGCCACCTAAAACCCATGTTTTCAGGTCTAATGGAGGCAATCGGAATGTGGCGTTCCCCAAAGCCACACGGTCGCCAATAACGGCTTTATCTGAACCGCGCACCCAGATACGGTCGCCGATGTCTAAGCGGCTCAACGGCATTCCGGCATCTTCTATGGGGAAACCAACCCTCCAGCTAAAGCGGTCTGATAGCCCCAAATGGTCTTGCGGAAGACTTTTTCCGAATCGCGCTTGTACCCGACCCGTAAGCAAAAGTTGTCCGATAGGCAAAGGTAATATGTGGTAGGCTTGTGCGTCGGTATGAAGATGGTTCTTGGCCTCGCCTCCTACGCCAAGCACACTTTTGGCCCGTAGTTGCAAACCCGTTCCCACTTTAGGGAAAATGGCATTCAGGGTATAAGGTTTTTGCAGACGATACCGGAGTGTTAGGTCTAAAACGGCCTCTTTACCTGCTAATGGTGCGCCGAGTTCGGGGATTTCAATGGGAGCAAATGTATTGGTATCTATCTCCTTGGTCAATATGGGGCGACGATCTGCAAAACCAAGCGTAGTGGTCAGCGTTGTGTTTCGGAAAGGACGAAACCAGCGATCTATTGGGAAAGTAGCATCTAATTTTATCTCCGTCCGGTTTTCGCGATAGCCTTGGTTCGTCCAATTCAAGTTACCATTCACCGCAGAAAACATCAGCGAGGGACGAAATTGATTATTGGCATAAGAAAACCACAGAAAGGGTTCTTCATGCTTTAAGTCCAATAAATTCAAGGCAAAAGCCCCAATAAGTTGATGTTTACCCAAAGGCTCACTGAAGACACTAATACCACTAAACGATTGTGGTACAGGTAAAACGAAGCTAAACATGTGCTTTAGATTCGCCAAACTCTTATAAGGGCTACGTTTTTGTACCAAACTTGGATTGGCCGAGATCGTCCAAGGCACATCTAAGGCTGGGCGATGGGTTTTCCAACGGGTATAGGCATCGGGAACAACTGGTGCTACTTCCCGTGCGGTTTTGGTGGCAGAAAAACGATAGACTTCATCTTTCATGCGGCTGTTTAAGACAATGGCATATAGCTCATCTCCAATCCAAGCCGTGACCGAAGCCCCATTTGCCAAGCGCGTCACCCTTTTAATGTGCCGTGTGGCCAAATCCAGCATAAAAATATTTGGCACGTCGTCCTTCAGCGAAGTCAAGGCCAACCGTGTACCATCTGGCGACCAAATCACCGAACGAAAATCTTCTTTTCCGTCATATATGTGGTTCAGTTCTCCCGTAGAAGCGTCTATCAGGGCAATGGGGCGACTCCCATCTGCATCAAAAAAAGCATAGGCCAAAACCTGCCCATTCGGATGCCAAGTCAAGTGAATACCTTGTACATCGCCCGTAAAATGGGTGAGTTTTCGTTCTTGCCCTGTTGCCATATCCCGTATCCAGACATTGGCTGTTCTGCCCTCGGCGGCGATATAGGCCAAAAAGTCGCCTTTCGGGGAAAAGGTTGGTGAAATTGCCCGCCGATTGGTGGTAAGCCGCGTTTCCTTACCCGATGCGATATTCACCATAAACAAGTCGTTGATCCAGCTCCCATTTTGAACCCGCCCGTTTCGCGAGAACACAATTTCTTTACCCAACGGCCGCCATGCAAATGGCACATTGAGCGCTCCTTCTGCCAAAACCTTTGGCGCTTTTTTGGGACGAAGCAAAACCAACCTTTCAATAGGTTCTTCTAAGGAGGTAAGCGAAACCACGGCCACTTGCGCGGTATCTGCCGGATTGGGTTGCAAATCGCTGATGAATTGTCCAGCAACCTTAAGTTTCTTGCCCGCGAGCGAATCCGGGGTTTCTTGGTAAGCCGCCATGGTGTTGTACATCACATTGGCAAAGCGCCGCCAGTTTGTATGAAAGTCGGTATATGGTTTGCCTGTAACGGCTTTGAAGGCTTTTGGAAAATCATGTACTTTAAAACCAAGTCGTGTTTTTTTTCGCCATGCCAAGAGTTTTGCCAAGGCAGAATCTCCGTATTGTGTTGCAAAGTGGCGTACCTGCGCATTTCCTACCGCATACAAAACCCGCCCATTGTCTCCGGCTGCACCGTCTTCATAACTGGTGCGGTCTTCCAAAATAGCCCGCCGCAACCAACGATCGCCCCGTGCGGCGTCCCATTTTTCGGTGTAATACTGTGCCAGCCCTTCTGCCCAATGGCGTTCCATTTGCGTTCCGAACAAGTTCGTCCAAATAAAATTAACCTTGGGGACACTGATGGCTTGGTAATGGAAAAGATGCACCAATTCATGGGAAAGCACCTTGCGTAGCCACTTCACCTCGCCCGTTGCAAACTGCCCCGCCTCATTGATGTTCACCCAAATACAGCTATACTTTCCCAAAAGTGGCGTGGCGAAACCATTCATGATCTCGTCCTCATCCGAAAAATAAATCGGAATTTTGTCCTTAAACGTGGTTCTCATGTTTTGAGAAAGCACGCGATAGGTTTCTTCTGCAATCGCTGCGGCTTCGTTCTCGATCCCTGCCAAATGCTTGGGATAATGCAATCTAAAATGCGCTGTCTCGGCCACCTGCCATTCCAATTCAGGATGATTACGCCCATTGGTGTTGTTAAAACCTTGCGCATAAATCCTGTTATAACAGATGGTTAACAATACAAAAAAGCAAAGAAGAGAGCTTTGTTTCATGTTTTCAGATCAAAATAAATCTAAGACAAGGATGTGAACTTGGTCAATGTTCAAGAGAAGCTAAAATACGCCAAAGCAAGCCCCGAACAAGGCATGTCGTGGGTTTGTTGATGAAGTTCATTTTGTATAAACCCCAGATGGTTTGTACCAAGAAGAATGATAGTGCCATTGGCAGAAAGGCTAACGCTTTACCAAGAACGTGTATTTGATCCTTGCTCATGAATTCGGGCGGAATGTTTGTACCACCTCAAAAACGAGTAAACGCACTTCAAGAAAAGGTAAACGGTCTTTCCATTTAAGATAAACGGTCTTTCCATGTAGAGACAAGAACAACCACATGGTGGCTAAAATGAACTTGACCACTTGTGGTAACCATGTGGATTGTCAAAAAAACATATTATTTGAGCCTCGCAACAGCAAGTATCTGCCAGGAGTATCATTTGTTTTGGGAAGCCGAAGCCGGCACCAAATGACGGTCTTTCTTGCATGTGTCCATTTATTTGGCGCAAGATTTGGCAAAGAAGCCTTATTCAAGCCAGAAGCATATTAACTTCTGGTCATTTTTTTTTCGCAAAACCAAAATAACATGCCAGAAAACCGCTGGGTAGCCGTAAAACACCTCCTACGTATTGAACAAGAGGGCGCATATACCGCCAGACTTCCTTTGGCGCATGAATCGGCGGGAGCGCGACGGCAAATCTCCGACTACATAGGCGGGGTAACGCGGCTGCGCAGACGTTTGGATTTTTGGCTATCGCGATATTATGCCGGAAAACTCGAAAAAATGGAGGCTCCACTACGCCAACTCCTTCGCTTGGCCCTCTATGAACTTACCGAAACCGAGCATCCTCCCTATGCCGTTCTAAACGAGACCGTTAATGTCGCCAAAAAGCATATTCGCCCCAAAGCAGGAGCGCTGGTAAATGGCATCCTTCGGGCATTTTTGCGGGACATCGCCCATTTGCCCAAGCCAGATTCGGGGAAGAAAATACACGATTTGGCCATTTGGTATTCGCATCCTGATTGGATGGTACGGCGTTGGCACAAGGCTTTTGGCGATCAGGTAGAAGCACTCTTGCAATGGAATAACGCACGTCCCATTCATAACCTTAGAATAAACCTCCTAAAAACCACCATTGGGGCATTTGATCAGCGGCTACAAAACGCAAACCTCTCGATGGAAGCCGGTCGCTATCTGCCATATTTTAGAAGAACGATGAGACTCCAGCCCATCCTTGAGGCAGGTTGGATGGAAGAAGGTTTGTGTGCCGTGCAAGATGAGGCCGCTGGATGGGTTGTGGCGGTCTTGGATCCTCAACCGGAGGAAATCATTGTGGATGCTTGTGCCGCCCCCGGAGGAAAAAGTACACACGCCGCTATGCGGATGAACAACACCGGAAAGATTTGGGCTATAGACCGTCATCCGCAGCGCACCCGACTCATAGAAGATGCGGCAAAAGCCCAAGGTATTCAGAGCATCTCGGCCATCGCTACCGAGTTTGAGGAATGGGCGGCGGTCACCAAGGTATCAGCAGACCGCGTATTGTTGGATGTGCCTTGTTCTGGAACAGGGGTTTTGGCAAAACGTGCCGATGCACGCTGGCAACGTTCCGAAAAAGACTTAAAGGAATTGTTAGAACGCCAAAAAAGCCTTTTAGACGCTGCTGCGCAAGTCGTTAAACCGGGCGGACTTTTGGTGTATAGTACTTGCTCCATCGAAAACGAAGAAAACGAAGACCAAATTACTGCATTTCTAAACCGTCATCCACAATTTAAGCGGGAAGCCATAGTTGACCTCCCGCCCGAATTACGGAATGCACATGGTGCTTATCAAAGTTTTCCTTTTAGAAGTGGGATGGATGGCGCTTTTGCCGTCCGGCTCCGTAAAAAGCAGGGTGCATCATCCTTCACCTATCCGAACGGGGCTTAATTGATCCAATTCGTCGTCCTCAAAAAGGCGGGATTTCACCACAAAGCGCAAACCAAGCGGGATTTCGAGCGAGAAACTGGCTCCACGCCCCGGCGTAATGTCAATTTCCAACTGTGTATGCGCCCAATACGCATATTGAAAGGCCGACATATAAAAGTCACATCCACTTAATTGCCCCAGCCATACATCTTGATCACCGATGAGCAGTTCTCCGGCTGGATAACACATCGGGGCAGAGCCGTCGCAGCAACCGCCACTTTGGTGAAACATCAGTGGTCCATGCTCCGATTTTAATTTTTCGATAACCTCGACGGCAGCCTTGCTTGCCACGACTCTTGGAACCATGATCGTACTGGTTTAGGTGGAAAATCAGAAGAATCCCAAAGGATTTTTACTGTACGAAATCAGCATATTTTTGGTTTGGCGATAATGTGCCAACATCATTTTGTGCGTTTCGCGCCCAATGCCAGATTTTTTGTACCCACCAAATGGAGCATGTGCCGGATACGCATGGTAGCAATTCACCCAAACCCGACCCGCTTTGATTTGGCGAGCCATTTGGTAGGCTTGGTGCATGTCGCGCGTCCAGACACCCGCCCCTAAGCCGTATAAGGTATCGTTTGCGATTTCTAACGCTTCTGCCTCGTCTTTAAAGGTGGTTACACAAACCACTGGCCCAAAGATTTCTTCTTGGAAGACCCGCATTTTATTGTGGCCCTTCAGGATAGTTGGTTGGATATAAAACCCGTTTTCTAAGGCTTCTTGGTGCATTGCACCGCCACCGCACAAAACTTCTGCCCCTTCTTCTTTTCCAATCTGGATGTAGTTCAATATTTTTTCGTATTGATCGTTCGAGGCTTGTGCGCCCATCATGGTTGAAGGGTCGAGAGGGTGCCCCATTTTTACGGCCTTTGTGCGTTCAACCACCCGTTCGATAAAGGCTTCGTAGATGCTTTCTTCCACCAAAATCCGAGAAGGGCACGTACAGACCTCGCCCTGGTTTAGGGCAAACATGACCGCTCCTTCCAGACATTTATCGAAGAAGTCGTCGTCGGCATCCATAATACTCTTAAAGAAGATATTTGGGGATTTACCACCCAACTCCAATGTTACAGGGATAATGTTTTGCGACGCATATTGCATAATTAGGCGTCCGGTTGTTGTTTCACCAGTAAAAGCAACCTTGGCCACCCGCGGGCTTGAAGCAAGTGGCTTTCCGGCCTCAATGCCAAAACCATTCACCACATTCAAAACGCCCGCAGGCAACAAATGTTGGATCAATTCCATCAGAACCAAAATACCTGAAGGGGTTTGTTCAGCCGGTTTAAGCACCACACAGTTTCCCGCAGCCAATGCCGGAGCCACCTTCCAAGATGCCATCAACAGCGGAAAATTCCACGGGATAATTTGCCCCACCACACCAAGTGGTTCAGGGATATTCATCGAAACCGTAGTGGCGTCCAACTCGGCTACGGAGCCTTCCTCGGCCCGAATCACCCCTGCAAAATACCGGAAATGGTCTATGGCCAAGGGCAAATCGGCGGCACGGGTTTCCCGAAGGGGTTTGCCATTGTCCCACGTTTCCGCACGGGCCAGCAATTCGAGATTGGCTTCCATCACATCTGCAATTTTGAGCAAGATGTTGCTACGTTCTGTTGCCGAACTATTGTTCCAAGCGGGAGCCGCAGCATGAGCCGCATCTAATGCAAGTTCGATGTCTTCGGCAGTTGAGCGAGCAACACGGGTAAACACCTGCCCATCAACAGGCGAGATATTTTCAAAGTAAGCACCTTTTACGGGCGCAACCCATTGACCACCAATAAAGTTGTTATAGTACTCCTTAAACACAGGAGGTGCGAGGGATAAAGAAGCATCAGACATAAAGTGTATCGTTTAGTGTTTGAAAGATTTTCCCGCGTGACCGAGAACTTTACTTAAAAAACTAAGGCTAAAAAACGTTTTCATATTTGCACAATCCTGCCAAATAATTGAAGAATCCTACCATCTTTTAAGAAAATATTTTCATTCCTGTCTTCCTCATTGTAATTTAAGACCAGAACTGAAAACGCTTTCAAAATGTAAACCATTTACCCTCTTGCACCATGAATATGCACCTTTCTTCTGGCTATTATGATCGGCGAAAACTCGAAGCCCATGTAGAAAACCGAACCGTATATTCCTTGGATCGAGCAGAGCTAAATGTTTACGAAACCCATATGTTTGCCGACAAAGTGGAGCTAACCTTCGATCATCCCGTCTTGGTGAGTATGTTACGGGGGAAGAAAGTGATGCACCTACGCGACAGCAGTTTCGTATTTGTGCCCGGAGAATCGGTGGTCTTGCCCCCAAAAGAGGAAATGCAGATAGACTTCCCCGAAGCCACCTTTGAAAACCCAACACAGTGCTTGGCACTCACATTGGCGAATGAATCCATTCAGGAAATGACCACCTATCTAAACGATAAACACCCTCGTGCGGATGACCACACCCATTGGACGTTCTCCGAGCGTAATTTCCATTTCACCAACGATACGGCCGTCAATCAGATTATTGCGCGGATGATTTTTCTCTTTACCGAGAACCATCCCTCCAAAGACATTTTTGCAGATTTTATGCTCAAAGAATTGATTCTGCGGCTTATGCAAACCGAAGCACGGCATATTCTTTTGGAAAGTACGGATGTCTTGCACCACTCTTCCAGATTGGCTTTTGTCGTCAAATATATTCGGGAGCATTTGCACGAACCACTTACGGTGCAAGCCTTAAGCGAAAAAGCATGTATGAGCCAAACCCATTTTCATCGCTGTTTTAAGTTAGAACTGGGTATCTCGCCTATAGACTTTATCAATGCTGAACGGATAAAGTTGGCCAAAACACTGCTCAAGAACCCAAATAAGCGGGTAAATGAAGTCTGCTATGCCTGCGGATTTAACAGCATGTCGTACTTTAACAATGTTTTCCGTCGTTCTACAGGATATGCACCAACGGCTTATCGGAACTACCACGTTGAAAAAATTTCTTAACGAACAATAAGTTGTGTTTCTTTGGAAGGCGTAACAGCAGGAACGTTTGGTGCTTCTTGTTCTAAACGCCTACTTACAGCTTCTCGAATTGGCAGGAAGCTTTCTGGATGCTGGGCATAATAGGTCATCCATGCCTCGAACACGGCTTTGTGTACCTGATGATCCTTCAGAATAGAATCCCGCATGGCCGGTTTAACGTCCCGCAACGTCATCAAACGTGCCTCCGCCAATTCCAAATCCACCAAGACACGGATCAGTTTTTCTTTGGATAAGGCTTGTTCTGGTGGCCGTTGCTTTTGCGTACAACCGCCCGAAAAAAACAGTAATACCCATAAAAACGAATTATATTTGCCAAGCATTGCCATTATACACCATATTTTAGCGCGTGAATAAAGGCTCCAACTTGTTTCAGCCGCTCTTGGGCAGGCATTGGTTCGTCCCACAGTTTTTCCAAGAGATTAATTAATGCAGAACCTACGATAAAACCATCGGTCTGTGCTGAGAGTCGCATGGCATCATGATAATTTCTAATGCCAAAGCCCACCAAAAGCGGATTTTTCTTGACCAAAGGACGTACCCGCGACAAATATGCAGAAACCGCTTCGGTCGAGATGCTGGTTCCCGTAAGCCCTGTCACCGAGACGGCATAAACAAAACCGTTGGTATGTTCATCAATGTATTTTACGCGATCATTGGCGGTGTTGGGCGCAATTAAGTTAACCCACGCCAAGCCGTTTTGATCTGCTACAGTTCGCAGTTGTGCTGCTTCCGTGGGTGGTAAATCGGGCAAAATCAGGCCATCCACACCACTTTGGGCGGCATCACGGCAAAACTGCGCCATGCCATACCGCATGATGGGGTTTACATAGCCCATCAGGAGCAAAGGAGTATCGCTGGTTTTCCGGAAGTCTTCCACCACTTTAAAGGCATCCGCCATTTTGGTTCCATGCCGCAAAGCGCGTTCACTTGATCGTTGGATGGGTAGCCCTTCTGCCAAAGGGTCGCTAAACGGCATACCGAGTTCAATGAAGTTAGCCCCGTTTTCGTCTATAGTTTTAAGCAGATCGAGGGTTGCTTCCGGCTCTGGAAAGCCATTGGTCACAAAAATCCCCATGGCTTTTTCGCCCTGTTCCCCACATTGGGCAAGTGTTTGATGAAGTCGTTGGATCATAAAAAGTTTTTTCGACAAGATAAAACGTCATGTACCGCATGGTAATTGTTTACTTTACGTACATCAAGTTGTTAAAGTAAGCCTTTTAAACGGGTTTTTCTTCCTTCTTTTTGGGTTTTTCGAGAACCTTAATTCTACTTCATAAGCCCTTTTAACCTTTACTACCCCGAATTATGAAACGCCTTGTTTTTGTTTTCCTATTCATATATTCCTTCCTCGCGGCTCCCACAAGTGCCCAAACAACTCAACTACCGGATAGTACCCGAATGGCTTGGTTCAAAGACGCCAAATTGGGGATTTTTGTACATTGGGGGCTATATAGTGTGGACGGCGTGGACGAGTCTTGGTCTTTTTTCAACCATTATTTGCCCTTCGAGACGTATAGCGCACAGCGTAAGCACTTTACTGCCAGTAAATACAATCCAAAAACTTGGGCAAAACTCTTTCGGGAGGCTGGTGCAAAATATGCCGTCCTCACCAGTAAACACCACGACGGTATGGCCTTGTGGGATACGCAATTTGGGACTGAGAATGTGGTACAACAAACGCCCGCCAAACGTGACTTGGTCGCACCTTTTGTGCAAGCCCTCCGCGAAGAAGACCTCAAAGTGGGCCTATATTTCTCCTTAATAGATTGGGCGCATCCGGAGTATCCCGCCTTCCGCAAAAACGATAACCGATACCAACGCGAAAAAAACCCACAACGGTGGCAAAAATTCCGAGATTTTTACCAAGGACAGCTTTTTGAGCTTTCTACCCGCTTCAAGCCCGATCTGTTTTGGTTTGATGGCGATTGGGAACACCCCGCAGAGGCTTGGGAAAGCGAAAAGGTGCGTGCCAAACTCTTTGAACACAATCCCAAAACCATCCTTAATAGCCGTTTGGCAGGGCACGGGGATTACGAAACACCGGAACAAGGCATCCCCATAAGCAAGCCAAAATCCAAGTATTGGGAACTTTGTCTCACTGCAAACGACTCTTGGGGATACCAAGGAACCGATGAAAACTATAAAAACCCCGCAGAACTTATTCAAATCTTTAGCGAGGTAATTGGCCTTGGTGGAAATCTACTGCTGGCTTTTGGCCCAAAAGAGGACGGAACATTCCGCACGCAAGACCTGAATTTGATGCACGAGTTGGGTGGTTGGATCCGGCGAAACGAAGAGGCGGTTTACGGAAGCCGTGCCGGACTGCCTGCCGGCCATTTCCAAGGGGTCACGACCGTCTCCAAAGACCGCAAAAAACTTTATTTATTTTTACAAGGCCGCCCGGCGTCTGGACAAATCATGCTTCGTGGTATCGAAAGCAAAATCGCCTTTATTCGGGTATTGGGGAGTGGGCAAAAACTCTACGGATGGCGCATGAAGGGCAAACCTTGGTGGAGCGATAAGCCGGGCTTTTTCACCATTGACCTGCCGGAATCCACAAAGTTTGATCCATACCTAACCGTGGTTGCGGTGGAGTTTCACGAACCCATCCGGCTACACCGCGAAGACAAACAAGGACTATTGGAATAGCGCCTGTTGGCATTTGACACACACAACTATGGGCTAAATTATTGGAAAATCAAGAATAAAGAAGGGAAAACAAAAATTGAAGAAGGGATTGTGGGTTGATGTTGTGTTGGCAACACCCTGCCCCCACAACACCATTTTCATTTTATGATACCGCCCCGATGGGCTAATTTGTGCGTCCAGAAGTCGGACAAGTCCTTAGTAAAACTATAAATTACACATTCCCAAAGTCCAGTAAATCAGAATGAAAGACCTGATTAACCCAAAACGTACATCAAGTTTAGGGTTTTTACGTTTGGGTAAAAAAGAATCAGTTGCTTGTGTAATGTTAGAAAAGCACGATTAAAATGATGTACCCAAGTCCCGAACAACTTGCCAAAAAGCGCACTTGTTTTAGGGCTTGGGTACTTCCGTATCTGCTCCAAAATAGAGCGACGCTTAATGTTTACTTACACGGAATTTCTTTCAAGACTTCGGAAGCAGTTTTGGTTTCTTCTGGATTTTTAAGCACCAATTTATCCCCTTTTTCCGTCAACTCGGCTTCAACCTTGCTTAGCGTATTGCCATCGAGCTTAAATTTAACCTCTTCAACCTGATTATTTCCTTCGATTTCATAGGCATATTCACCACGAATCCAGCCATCCTTAAGTTCACCCGTGATATTGCCGTAAGCGCCGTGCTGCTCAAACGGAGCCCAATCATAAGTTCCGGTAACTTTCCCCTTATCGAAACTAAGTTCGGCACTTGTGGTATCTTTGCCTGCCACCATTAGAAAGCACCGTTTCCCGCTGACCGATTCAGTATTGGTTTCGGCCTTTGCTTCGGGGGTGGGTTCTGGTTTTTCTGGTTGTGGATTACATGCTGCCAAGCCCAGCATCATCCAAGCCATCCATACTGTTTTTTTCATATTGAAAATCCTTTGGAATAGTGAATGAGGAAATCCTCATATAAAAAGTTTTGTTGATGCGCCATAAACCCCATATCCGATGCCTAATTTACGTTTACAGAACCAGAACGGACTTGCCAGAACGGATTGAAAACAAGTAGGGCAAAGGTGGTTTATTCCGGCACATAAGTATAAGAAAAAACATGCACAAAACCATACACCTAAAATCGGGAAAGGAAAAAACACTTCGCAGGAAACATCCTTGGATATTTGCGGGCGCGATCCATCATGTGGAAGGAAAACCGGCTACTGGCGAGACGGTGGCAGTGGTCTCGGATAATGGTACGTGGTTAGGACTTGGCGCTTGGTCACCCAATTCGCAAATTCGGGTGCGGATGTGGACGTTTTCGCCCACTGAAACAGTGGATGAAGCTTTTTTCGACCAAAGGTTAGCGCAGGCACTCACTTTAAGACGCACTTTAGAAGCAACGTTTCCAGATGCATTCCGCTGGATCGCCTCCGAAAACGATGGCCTTCCGGGTTTAATTGTAGATCGGTATGGAGATTGGGCAGTTGTTCAGTTCCTTTCCGCCGGAGCCGAATATTGGCGTTCAGAAATTGTGAACGGCATCAAAAAGTTAGTGTCCCTTAAAGGCATTTATGAGCGATCCGATGTGGACGTGCGTAAAAAAGAAGGTTTTTTGCCGCAAACGGGCCTCCTCTGGGGTGAAAAACCACCAACACAAATTATGGTTCAAGAAGGCGCTTTCCGTATAGGAGTTGATGTAACAACAGGTCATAAAACAGGATACTATTTAGACCAACGTGAAAACCGTGCTTTGGTCGGACAAATGGCCGCAAACAAGACGTGGCTGAACACCTTTTCCTATACAGGTGGGTTCTCCCTTGCCGCACTTGCCAGCGGGGCAGCACATGTATTAAACGTAGATTCTTCGGCAGCTGCTTTGGCACTTTCGGAGGAAAACCACCGCAAAAACGGCTACGATCCAAGCCATTATGCCCATTTGGAAGGCGATGTATTTTCCTGTCTTCGTCAATTCAGATCGGAAAACAGGCTATTTGATGGTATTATATTGGATCCACCCAAGTTTGTAGAGTCTAAGTTCCACCTCGATAAAGCCGCACGGGCATATAAAGACATTAATCGCTTGGCCTTCCACCTACTGAAACCCGGCGGGGTGCTTTTCACCTTCTCTTGCTCTGGGCTTCTGGAAGCCTCGTTATTTCAAAAAATTGTAGCCGATGCCGCTTTAGACGCCCAAAAAACGGTTCAATTTACCCGATGGTTGGGGCAAGCGAGCGATCATCCCGTCCTCTCAGCCTTTCCAGAAGGATTTTATTTAAAAGGTTTAATTTGTAGGACTTGCGATTGAAAAAGGAATGATTCATGCAGTACATTAGGAATAATCTTTTACGTCTATAACATCAAAGAAGTCCTGCCTATCTACCATAAATCCTCCTTGTGATCCTCTAAACATCTTGAATTTATTCGTCATGAGTCACATCCACGATCCCGTCGGCATACGTGTTTTATTGATTGAAGACAGTCCTGAACAGGCCGTTTTGGTTAAGCATTGGTTAGAACAATGGACTGGTTGCGAAGTCGTACATGCCAACGATGGGTCATCTGGGGCACAATTTGCACAGTTTGGGACGTGGGACTTGGTCGTAAGCGACATTGAACTTCCGGGTATTCTTGGTTTAGACCTCATAAAAATTGTGAAAGGGGCCAATCCATGGACGCCTGTTCTTATGATTACGGCGCACCCCAAGATGGAATATGCGGTTTCGGCACTTCAAAACCGTGCCGACGGTATTTTGTTTAAGCCCTTGGAGTATGGCGCATTTATGGAGCAAGTCCAGAAACTGGTGGCAGACGGCCAAAAAAAGCGACGCGAAGAGCAAAAAACCGTCTTGGCCATTGGTGCGCATCCCGATGATGTCGAAATAGGCTGTGGCGGCACCTTGCTCCGGCACAAGGCAGCCGGCGACCGTGTGGTGATCCTAACGCTTACCGGAGGGGAATTTGGCGGTCGAAAGTCCTTGCGGGTTGAAGAGTCCGAGAAGGCGGCTTCGGTATTGGGTGCAGAATTGTTTATGGGCGAATTGCGTGACACGCAAGTCTCCGAAGGCCCGGAAACCATCGCCATTATCGAGAACACCATTCGGGTCATCCAACCGACCCATATTTACACCCATACCCCAAACGATGCCCACCAAGACCACCGAAATTGCTACCGTGCAACGATTGTAGCGGCACGGGGTATTCCGAATTTGTATTGCTACCAAGCGCCATCAACCACCATAGACTTCCGTCCAACCATGTTTATCGAAGTAGGAAGATATATGGGCGGCAAAATCAAAGCGATCAATGCTTATCAAACACAGACCTCCATCCGTGCATATCTAAAAGAGGATTTAATCATGGCTACGGCACGCTACTGGGGGCGATTTAGCGGATACGGATATTCAGAGCCGATGGAAGTGGTGCGGCAACGAGGTTAGGCTAAGGTTTAAAGCGCATCAGTTTGGTGGGTGTTAGCAGATACACTGCCCGATTTGCATAAATGGCGTCCGTAATCGGTTCTAAGAAATTCAAGGCATAGTTGAACAATAGCTTGCCGTCGGTTTGATAAACCCAAAGGTTATGCTCGCCCGTCACCAAAATCCGATCTCCAAAGAGGGCAATTCCTTTTAGCTTTGCCAATTGTTGGCTCCCAAAAGACCGCAAGAAAGTACCAAAAACATCATAGACCATAACATCGCTCCTCCCTCGATCTGCAACGAACAGCGTGCCATTGGGGGCAACTACCATCGAGACAGGGTCTAAAAGAGCCGCATCTCCCGCATCGTACCGGCCAAAAAACCGTTGGACTCTTTTTTGTGCATCCCATTTTGCCACAAAAGCATGTTCTTGATCGGCCACAAAAAGCTCCTTTGCTGCATCTACCGTCAAGGCCACAGGTGTCCCTTCGGAAAGAATGAGTTTATTGTCATAGTCGGCATTCGGCGAAAAAAAGCCTGCAATCTGACGTGGGGTATGGGTTTCAAAGACAAGTGGGAAGGTTTCGAGATACCTAAATTCAGACGAGAAATGCTGCACCCGCCTATTTCCAAAATCTGCCACATAAATGTCTAAACCATTAGTGGGATCCACATCCACCGGAGTATCAAACTGATAGTTTCCCGTACCAAGGCCACCGACTTGCGCCAGTTGCTTTCCGTCGGCATTCAGACGCAACACAAGGTTTTTCCCGGCATCCACCACATATAAATGGCCTTTCCCATCACTTGCCAAAGCCCGCGCATCCTTGAATGTCGCCAAAGTGGTTGCCCGACTAATGGTGGTATCAGCTTTTTGAGCAACTGTTTTTTGGGTGCATGCGCCAACCCAGAGAAGTAAAAGACCTATAACGTATTTCATAACTCGGAAAGGTGTTTAAGCCCGCGCCAGCCAATATCTTTACGGTAGTATGCGCCTTCAAACCGAAGATTTCCTACCCGATGGTATGCGTTGGCCAGTGCCTCTTGGAGGGAATCCCCCATGCCGGTTACAGCCAAGACACGCCCACCGGAAGTAACCGTCTTACCTTCACTGTTTTGTGTTGTTCCGGCATGGAATACCATTTCTTTTTTCACATCTCCTACGACCTCCAAGCCTTTTATTTCTAATCCTTTAGGATAATGGTCTGGATATCCAGAAGAAGCCATAACCACCGTAGCCGCAGCGCCATTGTGCAGTTTCAAGGGGTATTCTTTCAGGCGGCTTGTTGCCATGCGCATAAACAAGTCCACCACGTCCGATTGTATCAGCGGGAGGACTACTTGGGTTTCGGGGTCACCAAATCGGCAATTAAATTCCACCACTTTAGGGCCATCAGGCGTTAACATCAGCCCCACATACAAGATGCCCGTATAAGGATGCCCCTCCGCTGCCATACCCTTCAACGAAGGCTCGATAATTTCCAACCGCACCTTCTCTACCACCTTTGGCGTTACGATAGGCGCGGGCGCATAGGCCCCCATTCCGCCGGTATTTGGCCCAACGTCTCCGTCTCCAATCCGTTTGTGGTCTTGTGCCGCAGGTAAGATCAGGTAGTCTTTTCCGTCGGTAAGCACAAAAATAGAAGCTTCTTCGCCCGTCATAAACGTCTCTATTACGACCTCGGCCCCTGCTTCGCCAAAGGCTCCGTCCAATAAGATGGTTTTCAGCCCTTGTAGTGCCGTTTCTTGATCTGGGCAAATCAGGACGCCTTTTCCGGCTGCAAGACCATCTGCTTTGAGGACAATGGGGTATTCTTGGGCTTTAAGCCACGATTGTGCAGCGGGAAAATCGTTCGCCGAAAACTTGCGGTACGCCGCTGTTGGGATTTGATGACGTGCCATAAATGCCTTAGCAAACCCTTTACTGCCTTCTAATTGTGCGGCATAAGCCGTAGGTCCCACAATGGCCAATCCCCGCTCCCTAAAAAAATCCACCATCCCAATCACCAACGGCTGTTCTGGCCCCACAATAGTTAAATCAATTTGCTCGGACAAAACAAAGTTGGCCAATCCTTCCACGTCAATGGGCGAAAAATCAACATTTTGAGCGAGTAGGCCAGTTCCTGCATTACCGGGCGCACAATATACTTGAGGCTGTTGTGGGCTACGGGAAAGTGCCCAAACAAGAGCGTGTTCTCTTCCACCGCTTCCGATAATCAATATTTTCATTGGGTAAATTTGCTATGTGTAAAAGGCATGGGAGACAAAATAATTCTGTAAAAGTTTAGATGGAAGAAAATGTATCCAAATCCTTCAACCGGTCTCAATTTTCATCTGGAATAGAGGTCAAAAACCTTTTCTTCATGAAATATAGTTTTTAGCTTGACTTCGCTCGCTCAAATGTGCTTTTTTGATAGGTTCAATACCCTGTTACCTCACCTCATCATGACGTTAAGTTCTTCTCGCGCCCTCGCTGCTATTGCCTTCGGCCTAATTGTCGCCACATTGGATATGCCCGCATTGGCCCTTAAATTGGCAGGGTTTACCCTTCCTTTTAATTTATTTTTTTACCTTTTCTTTGTACTAAACTTGGTAGGCTATGGCCTTATTTGGTTGGGTGCAAATGCCTTATTAGAAGACTCCCCCTACTTCCGATCTGTTAGAACTTCGGCATTGGTAATGAATGTTACTTGGTTGGTTTTAATGGTCTTGACCTTGGTACTCCGGTATTTAGACCTTGATTCCAACAGCCAACTCAACATTTTACCCATTATTTTGGTCAGTACGATAGATTGGTATCTGGTTTTTGTCTTGTATCGCGGCATAAAAGTGGAAGCAAGCCGCGCCCGAAACGAGGCTTTGGAGTGGTTAGAGTGGTTTAGCGTCCACATGATGCTTAAATCCGAAAAACATGAGCAAGAACAAGAGCGGTTCAGCGGCTTGGTTCGCGAAGCCGAGCAAATCTGGTTTATTTACCTTTCGATGATGTTCGTCTTTATTCCAGCGCTCTTGTATTTTTGGAGTTATTTACGGCGATGGGAGTTTTTATGGACAGCTTTGTTGATCGGCGTCTTGCACTTAGCGCCCGTTGTCCTTTTGGCCTATTTTATTTTGCGTATCGGGCGGCACTTGGAGGCTATAGAACCGCCTACCGTAGAGACTCAACTCCCAGAGGCTTGATCCTATACCATTCGTTCCATATGGATAGAACGCATATTACAGGCATTAAACACTTGTTATTAAACGATTTAAACTTTTAAAATTGACTTAATTCCCTCCAATTTTGCAATTCGGCTACGCGCAGCAAGCTATTCCTCGTCATAGGAAGATATCGCCACGATGAGGCTGTGGCGTGCGTTGGAGAAACAGGTTTCTATTACGATGTTGCTTTGATGCGGCAAATCACGATTCGTCATGACTAAAGCCGAAAGTGGTGGCCGATGCAGAAAACCCCTCGCTAAAGTATTAGGGTTTATTGCAAGCCAGAAAATGTGGCA
>JAFLBZ010000042.1 GCA_017303715.1 Rhodothermia bacterium
TTTGAGTTGAATCATATCTATTACCTAATGAATGAGTAGGGAATAGATAATAGCCTCTAAAATCGCCTTCAAATCAAATATTTACCAAAATTTACGTTATCTATTACCTATTAATTTAGGGTTTAGGGTTAAGTATGTGCAGATAGACAAAGCCGAAGCACGTTTGGATAGCGCACTTCAGCAAGTGGATGTTCCCGAAATTATGGCACGGAAAACCTTGCTTTCGGCCTCGGAATCTATTGGATATACACCTGTGGGCAAGGTGAAAGAGGCGGACTTTATCTTGGATTTACGAGTGCGGCAGTACGGAATCCGTGCAGATTCGTGGAATGGTGCAACATACCTCTTTGTGGAAGGCGATGTTTTGATCTACGATAACGAGACCAATAAGCCCATTTGGAAACGCGGGGTAAGTGTCCGAGATCGGGTTTCAAGGCACTGGTTTGGTCTTGGCGGTGGCGTCGGCAATATCTTTACGGCAACAGACCTTGCAAAACTTTCTACAAAAGAGATGGAAGTGGGGTTCCGGAATTTGGCCGAATTTGCGGGCGAACGTATTGCGCGCTCCATCTTGGATGATTACCAACGGAAGCGCCGATAATGTTTGATCGCCTAAGAAGTTTGAAACCCTGCTCGTGTAGAGTGGGGTTTTCTTGTTCTATTGGGTTTATTTTACCGGAACCTCATGGGTATTGGTGGACATTAGCACCGCTTATAACCTATTTTATTAGTGTGCCTTTAGGTTCAGCGTATAAACCCTATGAAGAAACATATGTCTGGATACCCTAAGCGCATCTTGTCCCCTAAAAAATAGTTTACCAGATGTCACTGACCAAAAAAAATCAGGCTCGTTCCAGCCATGCTATGCGATTGGAACGCCTGCCCGTGCTTATTTTTGACGACCCTGCACAAATGGCTCGACAGGTTGCACGCAAGGTTGCAAACCTTATCCAAGACCGCGCTGTAACGGGAAGAATGGCCGTTCTTGGACTCCCAACAGGTTCTACACCTATAGGCGTGTATCGAGAATTAGTGCGGATGCACCAAGAGGAAGGACTTGATTTCTCTAACGTGATTACGTTTAACCTCGACGAATATTTCCCGATAAAGCCCGATGCCCTCCAAAGTTATCATCGGTTCATGGAGGAAAACTTGTTCAAACATGTGAATATTCCGCGGGAACAGATCCATATCCCACGAGGAGATATTGCGCGTGAGGAAGTTGATACCCACTGCGATGAATATGAGTGGCAAATAAAAAAATCAGGTGGAATAGACCTCATGTTGCTTGGTATTGGGCGTAGCGGGCACATCGGGTTTAATGAGCCGGGTTCTCGGCGCGATGACCGGACGAGGATGGTGGTTCTGGATGAAGTGACTCGTCGAGATGCAGCCGGAGATTTCTTTGAGGAAAAAAACGTCCCGCGTGAAGCCATTACCATGGGGGTTGGGTCCATTCTCGAATGTCGCGAAATCATCCTGATGGCTACCGGTGAGCACAAAGCCCAGATCATCCGAAAAGCCGTGGAGGAAGAGCCAAATACCAGTGTTACCGCCTCCTTCCTGCAAGAACATACCAATTGTGCCTTTTATGTGGATCGGGCGTCGGCAAGTGAACTGACCCGCGAAAAAACACCTTGGATTGTGGGAGATGTGTCTTGGGACAATGACATGGCGCGCAAAGCGGTGGTCTGGTTGGCTAAAAAGGTGAAAAAACCCATTTTACACTTAGAAACCGCAGATTTCCACCATCACCACATGCACGATCTCGTCAATGCTTATGGCTCGACGGATGAACTGACGTACAAAGTCTTTATGGAATTCCGAAACAGGATTAAGTACCAGCCAGAATTGCCCAAGAAAAAATCTTGTATTTGTTTTAGTCCGCACCCAGACGACGACGTCATTTCGATGGGAGGGATGTTGGGCAAATTGGCACAAAACAAAAACGATGTTGCTGTGGCCTATATGACCAATGGCTCTGTGGCTGTTTTTGACATGGATGTGGAACGCCACTTGCGTTTTCTGGAAATGTCGGCCAAATTACATGGAGGCTCGGATGGCGAAGAAGGAATCAAGGCTTTCACACGACCAATTTTTGAATTTATTACCCAAAAAAAACCCGGACAGATTGATACCGCCGAGGTGCAACAGCTTAAAGCCTATATCCGTTATACCGAAGCCATTGCGGGTATCGAAGTGATGGGTCTGCAGGAAAAAGATGCCCGATTCCTTGATATGCCATTCTACAAAACGGGCGAGGTGAAAAAAGCACCTATCGGAGAAGACGATGTTCAAATTGTCTTAGACTTATTTAACGAATTAAAGCCGGATCATATCTATGTTGCTGGAGACTTGTCCGATCCGCATGGTACACACCGCATGTGCTACACGGCAATTAAACGGGCTTTAGATAAGTACAACCAACAAGAAGGGGTTAAAAAACCATTGGTTTGGCTGTATAGAGGGGCTTGGCAAGAATGGGAAATCGAAAAGGCTGATATTTTTATGCCCATGTCTAAGGCCGACCTTTACCAAAAAATTGACGCCATTTACAAGCACGAAAGCCAAAAAGACCGGGCACTTTTCCCCGGATCGGATGCGCGTGAGTTCTGGGAGCGGGCACGAGACCGGAACATGGGTCTTGCTCGCGAAATGGATTCACTGGGCTTGCCAGAGTTTTATGCAGCCGAGGCGTATGTAACAACCTATGAAATGCCTTAAAAAGCCAATAAATGATGCAAGGCAATTATGTGTAAGTTTGGGGGAGCTGGGCAAATGCTCCCCTCTTTTTTGAAAAAGTTAATTTGATTATCCAAAAAAACAGGATCATCCTCAAGCTCATATTGAACCCACATAGATGAAAAATAATTAAACCAAGTACTGGAAGTCTAATAAAAACAAATCATTCTGTAAGACTGTTTCGATGTCGCATTTTTGGGGAGGGCAAAAAAACCACATCATGAAAAAACAACGTGGCCTTCGTACATAAAAAAAGCGCTTGCGGTACGGGGTTAAAATTGGTACTATTCCCCAAAGCAGTGGTGCTTTTTCGCTATGAGTCATTTTGGTTATGAACTTTTTCTCTTCTCCCGATAAAACCCGATCAAACATGAAACGCAAATGCTGGAGTATTCTGCTTTTGCTTGTGCTGTGCATGAGTACGGCTTGGGCACAAAGTGGAAAAATTGCTGGACGGGTAACGGATGCCGCATCAGGACTGGGCTTGCCCGGTGTTACGTTGCAGGTACTCGGAACCACACAAGGCAATGTGTCGGACGTGGAGGGCTACTTCTCCATTATCAATGTCCGACCCGGAACTTATACGGTGCGCGTCTCCTTTGTTGGATACGAAACCGTCAATGTGAGTGACGTGCGGGTAAGTACAAACCTTACGACCCCGCTCAATGTGCAACTAAAAGAAGAAAGTACGCTAACGGAAGTCACCGTTATTGCCGAGCGTCCTGTTGTGCAAAAAGACGTTTCCAACTCTACTGCCAGTATTGGGGCGCAAGAAGTGGCACGGCTTCCTGTGGCCTCCGTAACCGGTGCGGTGGGATTGCAGGCTGGTATCCAAGGGTTATCCTTTCGGGGTTCCGGTTCCGATGAATTGTCCTTCAACGTCAACGGGCTTACGCTACGAGACGAACGGGACAACTCGCCGATTACCAATATCCCGCTTTCATCGGTCGAGGAAATTCAAGTCCAAACTGGGGGCTTTAATGCCGAGTATGGCAACGTGCGTTCTGGGGTGGTCAACGTCATTACCAAAGAAGGAAAACGGGATCGCTACGAAGCCAATATCAATATCCGTTATAGCCCCCCCGCCCAGAAAAACATCGGGCCAGCAGCGAACGACATAGACTCTTACTGGATTCGTCGTTTTGTTGATCCAACCGTGGCCATGACGGGTACGGGTTCTTGGGATCAGGCCACACGAGACCAATTTGGCACGTTTGAGGGCTGGATTGCGGTTGCCGAAAAGCGCTTAAAAGACGATGACCCAACAAACGACATGACGCCAGAAGCGCTCCAAAAAGCATTTCTGTGGCAACATCGCAAAAACATGCAGATCAATCGTCCTGATTATAACGTGGATTTTGGATTTGGTGGGCCGGTTCCGGGCTTGAATAAACTCGGAAATACCCGTTTTTATGCTTCCTTTATCCAAAACCAAGACATGTACATGATTCCATTGAACACCGATCGTTATCGAGACTATAACGGCCACGTCAAGATTACTTCCGATGTAGCAAAGGGCATGAAGTTCTCGGTTGAAGGGATGATGGGACGCCAAAGCGGAACCACTGCCAGCCGTTCGGGTGGACCGGGATTCTTTAGGTCAGCCTCCGGTATTGCGAGCAATTTAACCAGTGTAAGTTTTATTGACTCTCGGATTTTCTCACAAGATTATTGGAATCCGAGTGAAGTAAACAGCAAAATGTTTGGTGCGACGTTTAACCATGCGCTAAATGGAAAAAGCTATTACGAACTACAAGCGGCTTATTTAGCCACAGAATACGATACCGTCCCCGGCGAAGGCCGAGACCTGACAACCCAGCAAACCTTTGGCGGTGTTGGATTTGACGAAGCGCCTTATGGCTTTATGCCCAATCCATCAAACGGGGTGGACGGAATGCGGATGGGCGTAGGGATGTCCAATTCCCGCGATTCCAGTTTTGTTGGGGTGTTTAACCTCAAAGGGAATTACACCAATCAACTAAACCGCTTCTTGCAACTCCGTACAGGTTTTGAGTTTAACAGAAGCAACACCAAAGTGAATTACGGCAACTTTGACTCCTATTTACCTTCTAGTAATTCACAGTCCAAGTGGGATCGTTCGCCCAATCGTGGTGCTGTTTTTGCGCAAACGAAGTTAGAATTTAATGGCATGGTGGCCAATTTGGGCTTACGGGCAGATTATTTCCATGCGGGTGGTGATTGGTACGTCTTAGACCCCTTCTCGAATGCGTTATCCTCAAAAGGCTCTGCTGGTCTAGAACAAGAGGAAAAAGCAGCGACCAAGAAAATCCTTGAGTTTAGCCCGAGAATTGGGGTATCTTTTCCCGTAACCACCCTTTCAAAATTGTACTTCAACTACGGGCATTTCCGTTCGATGCCGGCGCCGGAGAATTTGTTCTTGGTACGTTATGCAACCACCACTGGACAAATTACACGGATCGCGAATCCGAATAATCCGCTCCCCAAAACTGTTGCATACGAATTGGGTTACGAACAATCGGTAGCCGAGCAGTTCTTGATCCGGATTGCTGGATATTACAAAGATGTGTCCCTCCAACCGTATTTGGTGAACTACGTCTCTAAGACCAATACGGTTAATTACACCACTTCTGAGCCTAATCTCTACGAGGATATTCGTGGTTTTGAGGTGACGTTGTCGCGGAATCGTGGCTGGATACAAGGCTTCGTGAACTTTACCTACATGGTGAACTCTTCGGGGTATTTTGGCTATGGAACGGTATATCAGAACCCACAAGCGATGCGGAACTACATCAACGACGATGCGGTACGACGCGCCGCACAATCGAAACCGCAGCCTTATCCTTATGGTCGCTTAAATATTGACCTCATCTCGCCGGATGAATGGGGGCCAGCTGTAGGCAAAATGCACCCATTAGGTGGTTGGAAAACCAGCGTTATTGTATCGTGGCAAGATGGCGGAAAAGCGACATGGGTAGGGGGTGGCTCTAAACCGGGGGTAGAACGGAACGTGGATGTGGTGGACTTTTGGAACATGAACCTGCGTTTTGCAAAGTCTTTCTATATCGGAAAACGGGGCGTTGAGTTCTTCGCCGATGTTTACAATGTGCTTAATGCAAAGCGATTGTCTGCCTATGGTTATTTCGATGGTGTGGATATCAACAAGTACCGTTTATCACTCCACCTTCCTGAATCGCCGGACTATCCAAACATCCCCGGTAGTGATAAATTTGGAACCTATCGCAAGCCAGATGTTCCTTACCAACCTACGACTGGTATTCAAAACCGCACGGGCGTTAAAGCCTCAAGCGACGTCTTGTATTATGAGTTTGATACGAAGTCCTATATCCAATACCAAAATGGACAATGGGTAGATGCGGATAAGACATTTGTTGATACCGTCCTCAAAGAAAAACGCTACATAGACATGCCAAACCAAGCGTTTCTAAACTTCTTGGATCCACGCGATTTTTGGTTTGGACTGCGGATAAAGTTGTGAGACCCTTATGCCTTTCTACTTTGGTAGAATAGGAACTGATTGATTCATCTTTAGGCGAAAATTTTTATGCGTAAGTATTTTAAACTCCTGCCTTTATGCTTGCTGGCGGTAGGAGCTTTCCAGATAACAAAAGCTCAGTTTACCAATAAATGGCTTTCTGCGGGTAGCTTCCATAACTGGTATTCCGAAGTAGGGAACCAAGTTGAATCTGCCGGTTTTGTTAAAACACAGCAAGATGGCTGGCGCTGGCCCGGAATTTACCGCTTTACCGACATGCAGGCCGCACGTGGTATGTGGATTGGGGCCAAAAATGTGACTGACGACAGAGGTACAAATTTCGATACCCGTGTGGTACATATTGGGCCGCGTGTAAGTGGTGCAAATGAGTTCTTTCCGGTTTCCTTTAAACTGGTTAGCCGTTTTGAACTTCCGTCCGTCTTCGTGGATGGGGATCCGTCGGAGCCAGAAGCGGCGATGATTGTTGATGAAGTGAACCCAAATTTGGATGCCGATTTTGCGATAGAAAACGAGGTGAATAACCTGCTCGGCCTTACCATGAAACGTCGGATTTTGCAGTTCTCGCAGGAATTTAATGACAATTACCATGTTCAGGAATACACCTTCACGAATACAGGTAATACGGATGGTGATGCAGATATAGAACTCCCGAACCACACGTTAACAGATGTTATGGTGTATTTCCAAAACCGGATGGCAGTCTCAAAAGAAACCCGATATGTGGTTGGTAATGGCTCTGGATGGGGGATGAATACCATGATTGATGCGCGGGGAGATGGCTTGCGCCCAGACCCACCCGGTCAAAACTTCCGCGCACAATTTGTTTGGCATGGCAAATTTCCAGCCTTTACGCGATATGACAATATTGGTGGCCCTATCTTGAAGTCTGTATTGCCCGCGCTTCAGATTGCATCCGCCGATACCTTAGGTCGCCTGGGGGCGTCTCAATTCGCGGGAATCGTCGTGCTTCATGCGGATAAATCTGCCTCGGACAAAACGGATGACACAAACCAGCCGTTTACCATGAACTACATCGGATCGGACGATAACTACCAGTCTCGGAACGATGCGTTTAACGTTGCACAGATGGAGACCGAATACCGTCTGATGACCCAAGGCAAAAGACCAAGACATGCTTACATTGTAGAACCAACCGGAGATCCCGGATTCAAAGCCCCGACCGGAGATCCAGCTTTGGGAACTTCTGGTGGATATAGCAATGGGATGGGCTTTGGGCCTTATACCTTAAAGCCCGGAGAAAGCATAAAAATCGTTCTGGCCGATGCTGCTGCGGGGCTGAGCCGAGAGGAAAATATCCGAGTGGGCCGCTTGTTACAGCGCGGACAGATCAGCGTTGCGCAAAAAAATGACATCGTTTTCCAAGGCCGCGATTCGTTGTTCCAAACCTTCCGACGTGCCATCGAAAATTACAAAAGTGGTTATAAAGCACCTAAAGCACCTTTACCGCCTAAACAGTTGGAGGTGAAGTCTGGTGGTGATCGTATTCAAATCTCATGGACGCCTTTTGCCGGTGCTTCAGTAGATGGCTGGGAGGTATATCGTGCCAAAAACAGCTACGACTCTACCTATACCATGATTAAACGCCTGGGTGCAAATGAAACGAGTTTCGATGACACGACTCCCATTCGTGGTTTAGACTATTATTATTACGTCCAAGGGTATTTGGACAAATCCAAGAATACCGGAGGTCCGGGAACGCCTGCAAACCGCGTCCTTAGAAGTAGCCGATACTTCGCACAGTCCTATGCGCCTGCTCGTCTCAAGCGGCCTGCCGGAAGTGCGTGGGACGGCGTAAGGATTGTGCCAAACCCTTATACCATTGCAGCCGGAACAGACCTGCGCTTCTCGCAACGGGATAAATTGGGATTCTTCGATGTCCCCGGTCTTTGCAGTATTGAAATCTATACCGAGTTGGGCGAATTGGTGGATAAATTTGAACACACCGATGGCTCCGGAGATGCCTATTGGGATCACACCACTTCCTCCCGACAATTGGTAGTGTCTGGCATCTATATTGCCGTCATTACAGCAAACGAAGACCAGACCAATAAGACAACGGGCGCGATAGAATTCCGAAAGGGTGAGCGCAAAATCATGAAATTCGTCGTTATCCGATAACCATTTAAACATCAGAGGAAAGACATGAAGACAACTGATGCACCCAAATGGTACGTTCGGAGCGGCCATGTTTTGGGGAATACCATGAAAATGATTAAGATTTCTGCCTTTCTGTTGCTCTGGATGCCTGTAATCTTGGTAGCGCAGAAAGACAATCAGCAAAAATTAGCCCAAACCGGTATGAAGTTTTTGGCCGCCTCGCCCGATCCGCGTGCAGCTGGTTTGGGGGATGCCATGACGGCACTGGAAGGCGGTGCGGAAATGATGTTTTATAACCCCGCTGGTATGGCAAACATGGACGGCAAATTTAGTGCCTCATTTGGGCAAATGGCATGGATTGCCGATATCAAGTACAACTTGGCCGGTGCAGCTTTTAAGGCCGGAAATATTGGTACTTTCGGGGTAAATGTGATGAATGTAGATTATGGCGAAATACAAGCAACCGTTCGGGCAGACAACGAACGGGGATATTTGGACTTGCCCAATAGCATACACCCTGTAGCGATGGCGGTGGGTGTAAGCTATGCACGCGCTTTGTCCGACCGGTTTGCGATCGGAGGGAGCGTGAAGCGGGTAATGCAAGACCTTGGGAGTGCTGCAACCACCTTCGATAAAAGTATAAGTGATTATGTTTATGAGTCTTATAAGCAAACTGTAATGGCTTATGACTTTGGGGTTTTGTATAAAACGGGCTTCAAAAGCCTGCAATTCGCCTTTAATGCGCGTAATTTTGCAAAGGAAATCAAGTACGAGGAAGAAACTTTCCAATTGCCCTTAACCATGCGAATGGGAATTTCGATGGATTTGATGGACTTTTCCTCGATGGGCAGAGATCACAACCTCTTGCTCTCTGTTGATGCCGAGCACCCGCGCGATTTCGCCGAAGTTATTAAATTGGGAACGGAATACTCCTTCCGGAACTTGCTTTCATTACGTGCCGGTTATGCGTTCCCGTCCGATCAACAGGGCCTCACCTTTGGCGGTGGGATTCAGGTGAAGCGTGGTGAGCGGAAAGTTCAGGCAGATTATTCGTACACCCAATTTGGGGTATTCAACGCCGTTCAGCGGATCGGTATTAAAATTGGACTCTAACGGCTGTTTACGGCCATCCTTGTGATGCCGGAGCGCTATCAAGCCTATACTGACATGAAGCACATACAACGAAATTTTTACTTTTTCGCAATCTGGGCACTTCTTTGGGCTGGATGCGATTTCAGCGGCGACAACTCGCTGTTTAATGAAGACAACCTAACATCGGACGCAGATCCGGTCGTCACCAGTATCACCAGTGCAGAGGCTCCGCCTTTTGCCGGTATTGACGTGCTCACGATTAAAGGGAGCAACTTTTCTGCCGATCCAGCTAAAAATATGGTCTATGTGACATTTTATTTGCCAGCGGTGGATGCTGCCGGAAATATCGTTACAACCAGTGGGAAGCCCGATAGAGGAAAAGTACGGGATGCCATTCGGGCAACGGTGCTCACCGCCTCGGCTACGCAACTGACCATTCAAGCCCCGTTACGCCCCACCTTCGATGCAAAAGACCCGAAAACCCGTCCTTTGGAAGAGGTGGATATCCGGGTCGCAACATTGGGGGCGGAGAATTTTTCTGCCGTAACCAAAATGATACTTGCTCCTTCCTTTGAGCCAGTAACGACGTTCGACACAAAGACGGACGAGCCTTTTGGGATGACCAATGACAAAAACAACAATATTTATGTTTCGCTTTTTGTAAGCGGTAGTGCGGCCGGGGTCTTTACCTATGCGCCCGATGGAACCCGAACTCCATTCCTTACAGCGGCTAATGTTCAAAGCCAAAAGTTTGATGACATGCAATACCGCGACGACGAGGCGTACCTTTATGCTGTTCGTGGCTTGCGGGCCGTCTTCCGGTTCAAGAAAAACAGCAACCAAGAAACATATGTTGCCATCCCTACAACGTTGGAGTCTGCTCGCTTGGTGACGTTAGACTTTGACGGCAACAATAACCTATGGCTAGGGGGGAACAATGCAAACTTGTATCGCATAAAGCCAGACAAAACCACTAAAAACTATGCCTTTGTTGCAGATGTGCGCTCGGTTCGGGTTTCTGGCTCTAATTTGTTTGTATTGGCCAAAAAAGACAACCAATTTAGCATCTTTCGTTTCCCCATAGATGCCAATAGCGATTTAGGGACACCCGTAAAAGTGGCCGACCTGAACTTAGGAACCAATGAGGCTTTTGCAATTGATCTGGCAAAAAATGGCGATATATTTGTTGCGACAAACCGTAATCCGGATCCATTGATGATCGTGAGTAATGGCCAAGTTTCTACCCTCTATCCGGGCGCTTTTGTTGGAATGGCGCGTTCCTTTGCTTGGGGTGCGGATCCAATCCTGTATGTGGGACAAGGGGTTCTGCCCTTGGGCACGGCTACGTCTATTGCGGCAAATTTCTTAATGCTCAATACGCGAAGAGAAGGCGTGCGTTAAGCAGAGTTTGTTTGTGTCAAAAAAACTGTATTTTAGGGGCTGGTTTCCACTCGCCCCTTTTTTATATCCATGAAAACAGAAACTCAAACTCGGACAGTCTGGCTCATTGCCCTTATGTCGGCATTTTTGTATGCAGATCAAAACCTAATGGCGCCGAACCTCACACAAATTGCACAAGAATTTGGCTTCTCTGAAACCGAACGCGATGTGAAACTAGGAGGCGATATCTCGCTCATTTTTTGGATGCTCGGCGGTATTGTCACCCTTTTTATTGGCCATTGGACGGATCGAGTATCACGTAAACCCCTTTTTATTGTGGTTGTATTAATGGGAGCCATTCCGTGCCTCCTCACAGGTTTTGTGCAAAATTATACACAATTATTCTGGCTTCGAGCGCTCACAGGCATTGGTATTGGTGGAGCTTTGCCTTTGGTGTATTCGCTCTTGGGAGACTTGTATCCACGCAGTCAAAGGGCAAAAGCTACTGGGGTGATTGCTTTGGCTATGGGACTTGGGGTTGCTTTGGGGCAACTTATGGCCGGATTCTTAGGGCCGACCTATGGCTGGCGTATGCCGTTTATCCTTCTTGCTTTCCCGAATATTTTCCTTGTGATCCTTTTTGGTGTTTGGGTAAAAGAGCCAAAACGTGGCGCCGTAGAAGGAGAGGTTTCCGAGGGGGATCTGCCAGAGAAACTAAACCTCAAGGCGGTTAATTCACTGTTTCAAGTACGAACCAACCGCTTGATTTTTGCCCAAAGCATCCTTGCAACGGTTCCTTGGGGCGTGTTTTTTACATTTTTGAATGATTTCTATGCACAAGACAAGGGTTTTTCGGTCGAGGAAGCGACGCTCATTGTGATGGGAGCCGGCGTTGCGAGTATCTTTGGGGCCTATATAGGAGGTCTTTGGGGGAATCGTCTCTACAACCAAGCGCCCAGAAAACTACCTCAACTTGCGGGCTGGACAACCTTGGCTGGCGTTTTTCCTGTTTTACTTTTGCTCAATTATCCACCACAAATTGGCGTTACGGAGCGAGAGATGGTGTGGCCCTTATTGTTAGCGGCACTTTCGGGATTTTTGGTTGTCATAGCAAGTCCAAACATCCGCGCCATGCTGATCAACGTGAACAATCCACATACAAGAGGTTCTGTTTTTGCGCTGTATAACCTTGCTGATGACCTAGGCAGGGGATTTGGTCCTGTGGTTATCTCCCTAATGGTGGTTTGGTGGGGGCGCACAATGGCGTTTTCGGTGGCGGCTAGCTTCTGGTTGTTGGCTGGCGTCTTTATGCTAAAGATGGTTAATACGTTTCCAAAGGATGAAATTGGAGAATTATAGCACATTATTTCCAGAATCTTTATGGTTTTGGAATTGTGAATTTGTAACCGTATCATTAATTTAATAGACTTAATTGTTTTATGCACCTTTCATGACAAAGCCATAAATGTGCTTCTTTGTCAAACCAATTAGCGTTTTATGAACACCACAATCTCCCCGATCAACTCCGTAGAATATGAATTTGTACTCGAAGTTCCGGCCTCCGAGTTGACGCCCTACATCGAGAACAAACTCCGTCAAGTTGGTAAAAAAGCCAGTATGCCCGGTTTCCGTCCGGGGAAAATGCCGAAACAGCTTGTTAAAAAGATCTACGGCGAGGCTGCCGCTTTCGAGGTCGTGGATAAATTGGTGAAAGACACGTTTGAGGACGAGGTTTTGGGGGACCCTAAATACAAACAATTTGGTACACCTAAAATGACCACATTTGAGTATGAGGACGGAAAAGACCTTCGGGCGGTTATTCAGTTTGGTGTTAGGCCAGTATTTGAATTAACCTCCTTGGATGGAGTTGAAATCTCGCGTTTGGTGAACCCCGTTACCCCAGAAGATGTGAAGGGGACGATAGATGCCCTTTTATTTCGTCGGTCCACATTACAAGACTCGGACGCGCCCGTCGCAGAAAAATCCATCGTCATAGCGGATATGGTGGAATTGGATAATGAAACAAAAGAAGTGATGGACGGAGGGACGCAAGAAAAAAGTGCGACCATCGTTATGAATGACCCCAATTTGCTCCCTGAGTTTCTTACAGCGTTGATGGGTAAAAATGTGGGCGATGTTGTTGAGGTGGTGGTCTCTCACGAAGTTCCGCATGGCGATCATACCCACAAACACACCCATTCATGGCAGGTGACCCTTGTTAAAATTCAGGAACGCATCTACCCAGAATTGAATGATGATTTCGCAAAGGAGGTGAGTAGTGGCAAAATAGAAACGTTGCAGGAATTGGAAATTGTGATTGAGAAAGACTTGGTTGAGCAGCGTGAAAAACGTTCAAATGAAATGTTTGAAAATAAATTGGTGAGTAAAGTATTGGAACTTAATACTTTTGAAGTACCCTCTTTGGTCGTTGAGAATATGCTGGACATTATGGTTGAAACCCATAAAAAGGAACAAAAAAAGAAATCTCCAAACGCCTTAGATTCGTTCGATGAAGCACAATATCGGTCTTCCCAATATAAATCAGCTTATCAAACTTCAAGGTGGTTTGTCCTTCGGGATAAGATCATTGAAGCCCAAAATCTTGAAATTACCGAAGAAGATTTTGTTGCCTATTATGATGAAATGGCGAAAGATTTTGGTTTCATAGATGGCCCATCGCTTCGTGAAATTTTTGAAAGCAACCAAGAAATTTCCTATCGTCAGGAAACCGACAGTAAAATATTGTCTGGAAAAGTGATTGACTTTCTCACAAACCAAGTTCACGTCGTAGAAAAATCTCGTGCGGACTTTAATAAGGAAAGCATTGATGAAGATTTAGACCATCTGAAAAGTACAGAAGCCGAAATATCTGCTAAATTGGCAGAAATGGAAGCCTCAAATGCGGATGAAGGCGTAATTTCGGATTTGGTAGAGGACTTGGATAATATCCGCTCCCAGATGGCAGAGCTAAGTCAGGAGCGTGCTGAGTTGGAAGAGCCTTCCGAGACAAAGCCCGAATAAATCCCGATTTGGGAACCAGTTGTAAAAGGGTTGGTTTGCAGTGTTCAGGCCAACCCTTTTTTAAAAAGGCGGACGACCCTCGTTAGAAAATAATCGTGTTTCACCAGATATATTGGATGTTTTTGTCCGATATGTCGTTATTCCCAAAGCCCAATGGTGCAAGATTTCTTTACGTTTAGCCGTAGTTTAACATCTCTTCCCGAAGGTATTTATAGCAAACCTTTTAACAATGCCCCCATTCAGGCCGTCATCCCAACTGTCGAGGAAGTCACCTCGCGTGGTTCTATTCGTTACGATATTTTTAGCCGCTTGCTCAAAGAGCGCATTGTAATGATTGGAACCCCCATTGATGATTGGACGGCCAATTTGGCCATCGCGCAGTTGCTTTTTTTGGCAAGTGATGACCCTGACAGAGACATTAGCATTTATATTAATTCTCCGGGTGGGAGTGTGGATAGTGGATTGGCTATTTACGATACTATGCAATTTATAACGCCTCAAGTGGCTACCATTTGTGTCGGTTTGGCTGCTTCGATGGGGGCTGTTTTATTGGCTGCTGGTGAATCTGGAAAAAGGGCCGCATTGCCACATTCGCGTATTATGATCCATCAACCGCTGGGAGGCGCACAAGGCCAAGCATCGGATATAGAAATAACCGCTCGCGAAATTGCAAAGATTAAAACAACGCTCTACGAAATTCTTAGTCATCATACGGGCAAAACACTTGAGCAGTTAGAGGTAGATGCGGATCGTGATTACTGGCTCTCTGGTAAAGAAGCACAAGCTTATGGCTTGATTGATCGTGTGCTTTTTCCTGAACCCAAGCAAAAATAAGTGCTTATTGTATCTGAATTCTTGTGAGCTAAAAACACCAAAGCCCCAGAAGTTACTACTGGGGCTTTTTTATTCACGTATTTTGCGTTGTGGCTGCTCAAGGGATATAATGTGGGTTCTGTTAAGCTTATGGGTGACCAAATTTAGCCCACCGACACGGCATCTTAGTAGAAATCCACTTCCAACGCATGGTATAGCCCCATCTGGGCGACATCATTTTATAAGGGGAATTGGCTGAAAGTAGCTGTTTAGCCATGTCTGTTGGCTAAGCCTTGTCGCCGCCTGCCGGAGGCCTTCTTTTGTACGACCTACAATTACCAACCCCTTCTTAGTTCTTGCTCTTCCAAGCATCGTTTGTCCGATTTTGGTCGGGCAAAATTTTATCTGGATCCACTTGCACTTTGAGTACTTTACCTTTAACGGGCAAAGTCTTTGTAAAGGTATCGCCCATGTGCCAAATGGCCTCAGGTAGGTTTACACGCTCTTTGGTATTGTTCTGATAGGTGATTTCGAGTACCTGTGGCATGTTCATGGGTTTGACCTTCTTGAGCGTTACGGTGATTTCGCCGCTGCCAACTTCCACATTTTGGATACCAACATCATAGCGATCGTTGGAGTAGAACCACGTTCGCCAGAACCAAGAGAGGTCTTCGCCGGAGACATCCTCAATGGTTCGGAAAAAGTCTTGTGGTTGTGGATGTTTAAACTTCCATCGGTCGGTATAGGTACGGAAGGCGGCATCAAATGAAGCAGACCCCAAAATATATTCTCGTAGCAGAACAAGTCCGTAAGCAGGTTTATAATACGCCAATAATCCAAGCGCCTCTGGGACGGTATGATCCGGTATGGTGGTTAAAGGCTGATCCCAATAACTCATTTGGCTATAAAATGTAATCTGTTCTGAGGTTTCTTGCCAGAAGGCTTTTGGTTCTTTTTTGTAATACGTCAGGGTTGCATAGAAATTGATGAACGTATTAAACCCTTCGTCCATCCATGCGTGACGTCGCTCATCCGAGCCAACAATCATCGGATACCACGAGTGGCCAAATTCATGGTCTGTAACGCCAAAAAGACTTTCGCCACGATCGCCAACGGCACAGAAAATAATCATGGGGTATTCCATCCCACCAACGACGCCCGCCACATTTGTCATCGAGGGGTATGGATACTTCAACCATCTTGTGGAGTATTCTTGGAGCGAATGGGCCAACATCTGTGTGGATTCTTCCCAGCCCGGATTCTCCTTGCTTCCCAACCCTTCTTTGGGATAGGCGGAGGCGAGCCAAACACCATCTACAGTTGCGGCATCCCAGATAAAAGAGGTAGAGGCGGCCCAAGCGACATCGCGGACGTTCTCCGATTTAAACTTCCAGACCAAAGTGCTTCGCCCTTGAGGACGGCTTACGGGCTTACCGACTTCGTCTGGTTTAACGATGACTACGGTTGAGGACGAATTTTTGGCTTGGTTATACCGTTGTAATTGGGTTGGCGTTAATACGGATTCGGGGTTGAGCAAACTACCAGAAGCCACGACAATCATATTGGAAGGCGCTGTGATTTCAAGGTCGTAATTGCCATAGTCTAAATAAAATTCGCCTTGTCCCAGATAAGGCATGGTATTCCAACCATCGGATGCGTCATACACACACATGCGGGGATACCATTGCGCCAATTGGTAAACAATACCTTGCTCGGCCTCGAAGCGGCCCATGCGGTCTGCGCCATATTCTGGAATCACGAACGACCATTCCATATCCAATTGTATGGTTCCGCCTTTTGCTGCCAAAGGGGTATCTAAATCAACCCGTAGTCGGGTATCGTTTAGCATGGTTTTGGGCGTGTAGCGTTTTCCGTTCATCATAACCGAAAGAGCAGGGAGGTCTAAGCCGCCATCTGCAAATCCTCCACGCCAGCGCGAGTTTGGAGGTTGTTTCATTTGGCCGTCACTGGTTGGTTTAAAGAGATTCTGCTCCATATGAAGCCATAAGAATGGCAGTTCGTCCGGCGAATTATTGGTATATATAATCGTTTGTTTGCCTCGGATGGTATGGGCTTCGGGCGTTAAACTTACCTTAATTTGATAGGACGCTGTATTTTGCCAATAATCTACACCGGGTGCCCCAGAACCAGTTCTAACCCGATCGGCAGGCGGGAAAGGTAAGGGAGCAAATTGATTATGGTTGGGTTTTTGAGCCATTATATTTCCGGCAAAAAATCCGACCAAGAGGAAGAAGCGAATGGTTTTAAACATGTCAGAACGGTTGAGTTGTAAACAGTAAATATGCTATAAAATACGTCAACGCTCACGCTATCTGTTTTATTGGAAAAAAAATCTTGTAACCCACATGGTGTGATCATTCAGGGATAGAGCCTTCTTTTTCTGCCCTGAAGTGCAGGCAAAAATACGATTTAGGGGTTGTCCAAAAGCCGTTCTAAAGAAAAAATAAGCGATAACACTTTTTACACAACTCCGACATTTTCAGAAAGATACATGGTTGTACGTGACAACTCGTAGATTACTTTTTGGTTCATGTATCTGAAATTCATCGCCCTTTTCGGCTAATGCGGTTTAGGATCTGTACAAGCGCAGCGGTAGCCACTTCTATATCCTTGGATGATGTGTGTTTTCCCATAGAAAAACGAACGGTTGCCGAAGCGGTTTTGTCAGGGACGCCCATGGCACGCAGGACATGACTGGGTTCTACGGCTCCACTCGTACAAGCAGACCCGCTGGAGACCATACATCCGGCCAAATCCATATTGAGCAAGAGCATTTCCCCATCAATGGCTTCATGTCCAATGGGCGGGAAGGAGATGTTCAGGATATGGGGCGAGGTTGGTGTTCCCTCCTGCGGTGTATTCCAAATAAAGCGTCCGCTAAGGTGTTGTAAAAGGGTTTCGATCAACTGCGCTTTAAGGGAAGATAGGTGGTTTAGGTGTTGATTTGCATCTGCGAAGAACTGTTCAAATGCCGTCACGAGTCCAATAATTTGAGCGACGGCTTCCGTTCCGCCACGCCGCTTTCTTTCCTGTGTACCGCCTTCTATTTGTGCGTGCAGATCGGTTCCAGCACGTACATACAATGCACCAGTTCCTTTTGGGCCATAGACTTTATGGGCAGAAAAGGAACAAAAATCCATGCCCAATTCCTCCATTTGTGGTCGGAAGAGTGCCGCTTGAACCGCATCGCTGTGGTATAAAACACCATTATTCTGACAGATCGCAGCAATTTCCCGTATGGGTGAGATGGTTCCAACCTCGTTGTTCACATACATCACGGAGACCAAACGGGTGTTGGGCTTTAGGGCATCTTGAACTTTTTTTGGTGTGACGGATCCGGTGGAAGTGGGTGTAAGGAAGGTAACCTCAACCCCTTGTTTTTGTAGGTTTTTAGCGGGTTCAAGAATCGCCTCATGTTCTGCTAACGTGGTAATAAAATGATCCCCCGGCCTTAAGACGCCCTTCAAGACCAAATTGTTCGACTCGGTAGCGCCGCTGGTAAAAACGACCTCGCTTTCTTCTGCCCCGATAAGTTGGGCAAACCGCTGACGAGCTTCTTCAAGGGCATACCGTGCTTCCCGCCCTAATCGGTGTACAGATGACGCATTGCCAAAATCCGTGGTTAGATAAGGCATCATGGCCTCTAATATGGCGGGATCTAAGGGCGTGGTGGCCGCATAATCAAGGTACACTGACATAGAAGCTGTTTTTTGGTGCATTAGCCGATTCTGTCGAAGCCCGCATATGGAGCCAAAGCTTCGGGCAAAAGAATGGAGCCATCGGCTTGCTGGCCATTTTCGAGCAAGGGGCCTAAAATACGAGGAAGGGCAAGACCACTTCCATTCAGTGTATGCACAAATTGCGGTTTTTTTGCCTCCGGCGAGCGGAACCGAATGTTGGCGCGTCGGGCTTGGAAGGACTCGAAGTTAGAAATGGAAGAGACTTCTAACCATCTTTTTTGTGCGCCACTCCAAACTTCAAGGTCATACTTTTTCGTTTGCGTAAAACCGAGATCGCCCGTACACATCAATAGTCGGTGATAGGGTAATCCTAATTTTTGTAAGGCATTCTCTGCATTTTGGCGGATGCCTTCTAAGTGTTCGTAACTGCTGTCTGGATGAACAAAGCGCACCAACTCCACTTTGTCGAATTGGTGGAGGCGGTTAAGGCCGCGCACATCCTTGCCATAACTTCCGGCCTCACGTCTGAAGCAAGGGGTATAAGCACAATAAAGGAGTGGGAGTTGGGCTTCATCCAAGATTTCGTCGCGGAGGAAATTCGTTACGGGAACCTCGGCGGTGGGAACCATAAAGAGCCGATCAAGGGTGGCCTCATACATTTGCCCTTCTTTGTCGGGCAATTGTCCCGTACCAATGCCGCTTGCTTCGTTGATCATCAAAGGTGGCTGGATTTCGGTATAGCCTCCTTCGTTTACCGCCAAATCAAGGAAAAAATTGATTAGGGCGCGTTGTAGTCTAGCCCCTTTTCCGATGTAAAATGGGAATCCTGCACCGGTCACTTTAGAACCCCGCTCAAAGTCAATTAGGTTGTGCTTTGCCGCCAATTCCCAATGAGACAACGCCGGGAAGTCAAACATTGGTTTTATGCCCCATTCAAACACCACTTGGTTGCCGCTTTCATCACGGCCAATAGGCACATCTGGATGGGGGATGTTGGGGATTTCGAGCAATATTTGATGCCTTTCGCTTTCCATAGACCGTGCCCAATCTTCGATTTCTTTGATATGGGATTTTAGGGTAGTGGTTTCTTGCCGAGCGGTTTCTGCTTCTTCTTTTTTACCATTGCGCATCAACTCGCCAATGCTTTTAGAACGTGCATTCAGGTTTGCTTGTACTTCTTGTAGTTTAGTAAGGGTTTCGCGCCACTCTTGGTCAAGAACAAGCAATTTATCCACGACTTCGGGTGATCCCGTTTTTTTATGGGTAATTGCTTCTTTAACTCGTTCTGGATTCTCGCGAATAAATTGAATGTCTAACATGACGTCTATTGGTTGGTATTTTGGGGTTCGGTATTTATTTTGGCGGAAGGTTTGTGTTTTGGCTTCATCGCATTGTCATTCGGTCTATATTTCATCGGTTTCGGTACGAAGGACTTCTTCCCTCTTCATCAAGTCCAAGATGTTTTTGGGGATTGTGTGGGGTTTGTATCCGATCTCCGATTCGGCTTTTAGAATTAACAGCCCTGTTTTTAGGGGTCTTTTTGCCGGTTGTATAAACCCCGAGCTGTCCGTAGGGGAGATTAATCCTTCGTCGTAGCCAAGCGTTCTTGCAATGGTTTTTCCAAAGTCATAAACGGTCATCATTTCGCGCCCGGAGAGGTTCCACACCCCCGATTTTCGGAAGCGGATGAGGCGTTCGATGCCATCGGCAAGATCGTGGACGTAGGTGGGTGTTCGCCATTGGTCGGTCACTAACTTTACAGGTTTTTGCATATCTAATTGACGGATCAGCCATGTGGCAATGTTCGGTCTTGTTAGTTTTAGTCCGATTCCATAAACCAGAACTGTACGAACGATGACCCATTGGTTGGGCTGGAGGGATCGGATTACGTTCTCGGAGGCCAATTTGGAGCGACCGTAGTAGGAAAGCGGGTTTGGTCGGGCATTTTCGGCATAAGGCCCCAATTCTCCATCAAAAATAAAATCCGTGGAAAGGTGGATAAGCCGCGAACCAAAGGTTTTACACAGCCGGACGATTTGTTCTACGGCGGTCACATTCAGTTGCCAACACTGGTCTCGCTGGGTTTCGCAATCGTCCACCATCGTCATAGCAGCGGTATTGATGACTACGTCGGGAGCAAAATCTGTAAAAATATGGCGGAGTTCTTCGGCGTCTGTGATGTCCATCGGAACATATCCGCAAGACTTGTGACGTAATTTACTGTTAAGGTCGCGCCCTGTGGCCAAGACGTCATACCTTGGTTCTTTAGACAATAAAGATACCAAAGCCTGCCCCAACAGCCCATTAGCGCCCGTAATCAGCACACGTCGGTATTTAGGGAGTTCAATCATGTGCTTGGTGGATGTTTTCCAAGAGAAAATGAGTGAGTTCGTGCGCATCGGCGACTTTTAATCTCCCTGCAAGCACCAAACGTAATTGCCTTCGTCGTTCTGCGGCCTCCCAACGGCTTTGTTCATCCGATGTATTTGGGGATAACGTTGGAATGGAAGTTGGCCGGAGTTCCTCGTCTATTGCCACCATCGTATAAAATGCACGGTTAGAGGCCGTCTTGCGTCCGGTTCTGGGATTCTCTGCCCATACATTGATCTCCACCTCCATCGAGGTACGGAAAGAGCGGTTGATGTAGCCTTTTAGGGTAACGACATCGCCCAATTTTATAGGGGATGAAAACTCGACATGATCCACCGAGGCCGTTACCACTGTTCGGTTACTGTGCCTTTGGGCCACCACGCCAGCACACATATCCATCAAATAGAGCAGTTGCCCTCCCATCATGTTGCCCAATGTGTTGGTATGGTTTGGAAGAACAATTTGCGACATTTCGGTTAGAGAATCTGCAACTACTTTGGTCGGCATAGCTTCTTAGGCCCTTAATTAAAGATGGTAAATCGCCTTGGTTTTGCGGGAAGTTAAGGATTTGATGGGCTTTTTAGCCGATCTTGTCACGTTTTTAGTTTCTAAATTCGTTTTTTTACCATTTTTGAAAAGTCGTATTCATGACCTAAGTTGAAGGCTTTTGTTATTGGGTATAAGGCCAAAGTGCGTCAATGACTGTTTCATTCAGTAGAGCCATTTGTGGGTTATAGGTCTTCGGTAGGGCTGCCATGTGTGCTATAAGCCGCTTCTGTGCCTGCATTAGGCTGGGCAACTCTGCTTGAATATCTTCAAATTTGCGGAACTGCGAGGCTCGGTTTTTTGCACGAATCACCCAGAATTGACCCTTATGCGGGTATGGGCCTTGGATGCCCGTCCAATCGTTGGTGATGCGGAGGGTGTTCAGTGGCCATGTGGGGATTTCCTGATCTTGTAGCCAGAAAGTTTGGGCGTGGACTTCTTCAAGAGGAAGGAGCGATTTCTCCGCCAGTGTCCGACGAAGAGCCTTCCAAGCAGCCATACTATCAGGAAATGCCCAAGCCTCTACTTGAGTGAGGTCTGCTTCTCGGAAATAAGTGGATTTGAATTGTTCATAGAATGCTCGTTCGTATCGCGAAAGGCGTAACGTGTCACTGACTGCGGAGAGGGTTGTGTAGTAACGTGCTGTATAGAGGGCAAACGCCTTTTGTGCTTGTACATAGGGGTCTTGGGGCGAAAGGTGTCTTTTTGCCTCCGTTGTGAGGATGGCGTCTCGTATGGCAATTTCCAGCGCTTGCCGTAGGTCTCGTTTCCAATAATTTGAAGGGACATCGGGGAGTGCGGCCAAAAAATCAGAAATGCGGAATGGTTTGCCGGAAACAGTGGCCAAAATCGCTCGTGGATTTAAGTTGGGCGAGGACAAAATGGGCACTTCTTGCTGAACAACGACCAAGCCTTCTGGGGTTTTTAGCCGCTCGGCGTAGGGGGCCAAAAATCCCCAAAGTTTATCCAATTCCCTCAGGTTAATCTCAAGTTTATGCGCAAACAAAATCTGTTTGATGTGTTGGGATGCGGCTTCTGCATAGCGCCTGTTCCGCCAATCAAAAGCCAACTTTTCGCGGGATTGTTCAAAGGACGTCTCGTCCAAAACCAATTCCTCCCGCCGTTCAATCAGCCGGAAAATGTGCCAGCCGTTGAGGGAAGCCACTGGTGCGGAAGTTTCTAACGGACGTAGGCGATAGGCCATTGCTTCCGGAGCTATGTCTAAATCATTCCATTTGACCCAGCCCATGTCGCCAGCCTTTTCGGTATCGGATACGCCGTATTTACGCATGGAGGCACGCGCAAGTGCATTAAAATCGCCTCCAGACTGTATGAGCGCATACAGCGAGTCAATCTCGTGCTTGCTACGCCCGAAGATTTGTTGTAGGTGTAAAAATGTACGGGACTTGGCAAAAGCATCTCGGAGAATTGCTGTATCTGGAAAGGGAATCGTGTCTCGGATAGCCGTTTCTAACCAGCGTTGGCGAAAAGCGAAAGATGTCTTTCGGTTAAGGTAGGTTTGTATGCGCTTGCTTTGGTCTAATCCATTCCTTTTACTCCACTCACCAATGATGGCGCGCTCCAGCATTCTAAACGCATAGGCCCTTCGTGTTTGTGGGGTGTCTCTGTCTGGCGACTGGGTGATGTAGAGGCTGTATTCTTCTCTGAAATTCGCGGTGGATACTTCAATGTTCTGCCATTTAATAATAAAATTGGTTGTTTGTGATAGGACGTAATAGGGTATTGTGAATAGAATAAAAAAAGTTAACCAAGTTAAGCGGTTGGACAAAGTAATGAATATATTGTGATGAAAAGGCTTCTTTTGATTTATCTTCTTGTTCATATTGGTTATTGGTTAAGATCATTAAGTAAAAATATACCTTTTTCTTTCACCTAAACGCATAAAAAAATGAAGTATCGCTTTACGAAATGGTTTACATGGCAACTGATAGCGCTTGCATTCTTGCCGCTCCTGTCACATGCTCAAGCGCCCGTTCCTGTTTTGGGCAATCCAGTTTGGTCGGTTGATTCCGGAACGGTTCCTTTTATGGGAACGGGGAATACGGAACGTGGCGGCGGATACAATCCGAAAACCGACCACGTCTTGGTGGTTACGCGGACGAATCCAACACGTATTGCGGTGGTAAATGCCGCTGATGGTAAGTTTATTAAAGACATGGACATGACAGGGGTGAATGGTGGGACTTTTCATTTGAACGAGATTGGAATAACGTCCGACGGTCAGGTATTTGGGGCAAATCTCACGACCAATAGCACGACAAGTAGCATCAAAATCTATTACTGGGCAAACGAGGATGCTGTTCCCGTAAAGGTTTTTGATGGCAAAGTGGAGGCTGCGCGGTATGGTGATGGTATTGGCGTTGGTGGTATGGGAACCAATGTTAAAGTGTTTTTGAATGGAAGTGGTAACGATAAAATGGCGGAGTTTGCTTTTGACGGAACAGCCCTCACGTTTGTGAAAAATCATGTAGTAGAAGCGGGCATTGCGCGTGCCCGATATGGCATGGCCCCGGTACCGGGCACTTCATTGGTTTGGGTAAATGAGCCAACAACCGAACTCGGCTTGTACGATACTGCAACAGGAACCGTTTACAATGTTTCCGAAGACAAAGTGGCTAAGGGATTTGGGGATATTACCTATTTTATGGCCAACGGTCGCAAATATGTGGCTACTGGGCCTAATTTTGCGGGTAAAATGGAATGGGCATTGGTGGATGTAACTGTTCCTGCGGAAGCAAAAGTCGTTGCTGTTTCCCCAGACAACACCGCACGTCCTAACCTGAATGCAACGGGTTTTGCAGCCTATGACAGCAAACGTGGCAACCTGATTTTATTCACAACGAACAACCAGATGGTGAGCTATCCGCTTTCGCAGTTGGTTCCAGCACCCATCTCCAAGCTCATTAACAAGGTAAATTGGCGCATTGATGCCGGAAAAGTACCCTTTATGGGTACGGGAAATACCGAACGTGGAGGCGGATACAATGGTGCGACGGATCACGTGCTGATCGTTACTCGTACCAATCCCACGCGGATTGCAGTGGTGGATGCGGCTGATGGTAAATTTTTAAAAGATATGGACATGACAGGGGTGAATGGCGGAACCTTCCACCTGAACGAAATTGGGATCACGCCCAGCGGTCAAATTTTTGGCGCAAACCTTACAACCAACAGCACAACGAGTAATATCAAAATTTATTATTGGGAAAATGAAGAAGCCAAACCCGCCTTGGTGTTTGATGGCAAAGTAGAAGCAGCGCGGTATGGCGATGGGCTGGGTATTGCTGGCGATGGTACCCATGTACGCATTTTCCTGAATGGCTCCTCTAATGACAAAGTGGCGGAATTTGCATTTGATGGAACAAAACTCAACTTTGTGAAAAATCATGTGATCGAAACAGGGATTGCGCGTGCCCGTTATGGCATGGCGCCTGTTCCGGGAACAAGCCTGATGTGGGTAAACGAGCCACAAAACCAAATGGCCCTTTTTGACCTCGCAACGGGTAAAATGGTAGCAGACGTTCCAGAAGATAAAGTGGCCAAAGGATTTGGCGATTTAACCTACTTTGAGTATGGGTTCCGGAAATACGTGGCTACAGGCCCTAACTTTGCCGGAAAAGGAGAATTTGTGGTCGTAGAGGTAACGGATCCCGAAAATGCAATGGTGGTAGGCGTTACCCCTGACTTCCCGCTAGCAAACGGAAATGCTACGGGTTTTGCGGCTTTCGATTATAAGCGTAATGCCCTGATTGTGATGGCCACCAACAATGCTGTGGTGAGTTACTCCGTGGTGGGCAAGTCCGAGGTAAATACACCGCCACCCGCAGCAAGCGTGGTCTCGCCTGCCGACAAAGGCAAGGTGGTTCTCGATGGACAAGGAAGCAAAAACGTAACGATCTCTTGGACACCGGTGAGCGATACCGATGGTGATGCCTTATCCTATCGTTGGCATTTATCTACAAAGCCAGACATGAGCGATCGCCAGATGGATATTGAGGTTGGTGCAGCCACCAGTACTTCCGTTAAACAAAACTTCCTCTACGACATTTTGTATTGGCAAGGAAAGCGTGCTACCGGCATGACGCTATACCATCGTATCTATACCTTCGATGGCATATCCTTTGTTGCGGGCCCCATTTCCTCTTTCGATGTCTCGATTGCTGGAACCTTTGTGGATCGCGAAAATGAAGGTGGTTTACCAACAACCTTTGCAATCAACGGGAACTACCCTAATCCGTTCAATCCGACAACCACCATTTCGTTTGATCTTCCAGAAGCCGCTACGGTAGAAGTGGCTGTGTCCGACATGTTAGGACGCGAGGTCATGCGATCTGGCAAAATGACCATGACTGCGGGTGCTTCGCAAACCGTACAACTAAATGCGCTAAACCTTGCTTCGGGCAACTATGTATATCGTGTAGAAGCAAAAGGCAATAAGCAATCCTATGTGGCTACAGGCCGTATGACCTTGTTGAAATAAATATTGATTGATGCAGAGGAGGAGGTCTTGGAACGCTCCTCCTTCTGCAAATTTTGTACTATAAAAATCATCAAAATTAGGTATCGCATATGAGAAAAATGGTAATCGCGTTGCTGGCTTGTTGTGCATTCTCTTTTGCATTGGCGCAACCAGCTCCGACAACGAATACGTTATATGACATCACCTTCAAAGGTAAGCCTATTACTTTAGATGGTGACTTGGCGGATTGGTCGGATGCACAATGGCTTTTTCTAAGCCAAGACAAAGTCAATTTTTTAGACCCAACCAATCGCCCTATCCAAGGTCGTCCTAAATCGCCCGCAGATTTTAGTGGCTTCTTTGCCATGAAAATGGATGCAGACAACGTCTATTTTGCGATTAAAGTAAAGGATGAAGGTACGCCGATGATCGAAACGCCGTCAACGCCCAATTTGGCGTTTGTTTATGACCACCTTTCGGTTTATCTCGGCTTGTATGACATCGGAAAATCTGGCGGAAGTCCCCATACCGAAGGTGCTGGCCAAGTTTTCTTTATTGATCCTATAAAAAAAGATACCATCAAGTCTAGTATCCGGACATATCGGATTGGGCCAGGAACCGATAACCTCAAGTCAACCCTTGGACCAGACTTCCAACTCTTGCTTCGTGCATTGCCTTATGCACCCGGAACCAAAGGAACCGCCGTCTCGACGTATAGTGGTGCAATGGTGGATACGACCATCGTGAATACCGAAGCGGGTTCAAAATTGACAAAAGACGAACAAGGTTATACCCTCGAATGGAAAGTCCCGTTTGCCTCACTCGCCGGAAAGATTGCCAAAGGAACTCGTGAGTACAAAAACTTCTCGTGGCCCTTGTTTACCCCCAAAGATGGTATGGTGATTGTCTTTGATGCAGATGTCACCGACCTTGACGAAGGCGAGTCAAATTCGGGAGGGGCGACACGTTATTTGCGCATCGGAAATCTACCCGCACTTTGGCGAGATTCCAAAAGTTTCCAAATGCGTGGCCGGATTGTGGATGTGAGCGATCCTAAAAACGCCAACAATAGCCCCGCAAGTCGCTATCCGATTGATTACAAACCGAGCCAAACGATTGTGTTGGACGGTAAGTTAGACGAATGGAAAGATGCGATGTTTTTTGGATTTAGCCAAGAAGCCCTGAACTTCGCAGGTGCAGTGGCTCCAAAGTCCCCCGCTGACCTTAGTGGGTACGTAGGGCTTAAGATGGACGACAACCATCTGTATGTCGCTGCCAGTGTTCGGGACGAGGGGAATGGCTTGGTGGCCACCACTGCCACTGCCGCCGCTGCCAAGTTCTTTGACAGCATCCGCCTATATTTGGGATTGTATAACATCAAAAACCGTGCAGGTAGCCCGCATACAGAGGCATCTTTTAATTTCAATAAACCAAGCGGAGGTACGGTTGCCGCAAATGGGGCGTACCGCATTGGGGCGGGCACGGATAATACGGCAAGCACACTTGGTTCAGATCATAACCTCGTCCTCCGGTCGTTGCCTTATGCGGCTGGTGCAAAAGGAACAGCCTATATGGCCGGCTTGGTGAACAATCCAATTACCACTTGGGATGCCGCGTCGGTGCTTGCTTCAGATAATAAAACCTATACCATCGAGTGGAAAATTCCGTTCTCGTCACTTTCTGGAACGCTGGGTTCTGGTGACTTTGCCGGATTTAATTGGCCTACCTTTAAGCCGGCTGCGGGCATGTTTCTGCCTTTAGACATGGAACTTACCGACTTGGAAGACGGCGAATCCAATGATGGTTCAAAAACCCGTGTTCTACGAGCAGGTGCAGCGGCGGGGCCGGATAAAAACCCCGCAAATTGGGGATTACGTGGCATTGTTACCCAAGAAGGCGCCTCCATTGGGGTGAAAAACGAAAGTACAGAAGTGCCCTCCGGATTTGTACTGGAGGCCAATTATCCCAATCCATTTAACCCCGCTACGACCATCCGTTATGGACTTCCTGCGACGGCTCCGGTACGGTTGAGCGTATTTAACCTGCTCGGTCAAGAAGTGGCGGTTTTGGCTTCTGGTACACAAACTGCCGGAACCTATGCCGTTACATTCGAGGCTGGTCATTTACCAAGTGGTACGTATTTATATCGCTTAAGTACGCCTACGTATGCCATAACGAAACGCATGGTTTTGGTCAAATAAGCACAAAAGGGGGCTGAAAATGCCCCTTTTTTATCTCTTGCAACCTACCAAATAAGATTATGAAAAGATTGTTGGTGTTGGTTTTTGTCCTGCTGCCTTCTTTTTTAGTAGCCCAAACCACCGGAAAAATTGCAGGGCGGGTTGTGGATGCCGCAACTGGTGCAGGTATTCCCGGCGCAAATATTGTGATTTTAGGAACACCGCGAGGCGCCGCCTCCGATTTGGATGGGAATTATTTCATCCTGAACATCGAACCTGGTGTTTATACCGTGATCGCCTCCTTTGTAGGGTATGAGACCAAACGGGTAGAAGGCGTTCGGGTGGGGGTAGATAGAACAGCAACGGTCAACTTTTCCATGGCGGAAGACAATGCACTCTCGCAGGAAGTGGTGATTCAGGCAAATAAAACCTTAGTAGAAGTGGATAGAACATCTTCTTCTGCAAAAATTGGAGGCGAGCAAATTTCCTCGTTACCGGTAGATAGTTTCCTCGAAACGATTGGCCTTCAAGCGGGGGTGACAAAAGGAGCCGGTGGCGAACTTCACATTCGGGGGGGGCGCTCTTCCGAGGTGAAGTATTATGTGGACGGCGTGGCCATCTCTAACCCCTTTAACAATAGTATGGCTTCGCCCGTTGAAAACTCGGCGGTTCAGGAAGTAGAGGTGATTAGTGGGACGTTCAATGCGGAATATGGACAAGCCAACTCCGGTATTGTGAACGTCGTCACAAAATCTGGTAGCGATACCTTTACTGGTTCGTTTAACCTTAGCGGAGGTGGATATTTCTCGACAAGAGAAACCGTATTCCCAGATATTCGCTCGGCTAATCCAATCGGGCAAAAACGCTTCGAGGGTTCGATATCAGGTCCCACAGGGGTTAAAAACCTTACGTTTTTCCTGAATACGGGTTGGACGGATTACCAAAACTACCTGGGAGGCCGTCGGGTCTTTGTACCATCGGATTCGTCTAATTTCTCTGGGCGTCCAGAGTCGTGGCGGATTCAGGCTTCTGGGGATTCGGCCTATGTGCCGATGAACCCGACAAGTGGTCTTACGAACCTGCTAAAACTTACGTTCCAAGCCTCTAAAAACATTAAAATCTCCTATTCGGCTTCGCGAAATTGGTACAAGAGTCAATCTTATAGCCATTTTTACCGGCTTAATCCCGATGCCCGCCCGACGCTTCGTAGCCAGAGTTACAACCACTTGCTGGTGTGGAACCAAGTTTTGAACCCCAGAACCTTTTTTAACATTCGGCTAACATACTATACCACCGAGTTAAGCCAATTTGTTTATGAAGACCCCAAAGATGAGCGCTACCAATACATCTACGGTCGGGGAATCCAACCTGCGAATGTGTTTAGTACTGGCGGTGTAGAGCGGGGGCACATCCATCGAGACAGTGATACCTATGCTGCACGATTCGACATTACCCGTCAGGTTGGACAAAACCATTTGATGAAGGCTGGAGTTGAGTACCGCTATAACCGCATGTTTAGCGATGAATTTCAGCTTTTGGTTGATCCACGACAATTTGGAACATTAGAGCCACAAATTCCAGACCTTAGCTCTACGCTCCACAACCAATACACCCGAAATCCAGTAGAAGCGGCACTCTTCGTACAGGACAAAATCGAAATCAAAGACCTGATCGTGAATGTGGGCCTTCGGTACGACTATTTTGATCCCAATGCCAAAGTACCAACGGATATGCAAGACCCACAAAATAGGTTGCGACCACGTCCCGAAGCAGAGGCATACCGTGATGCCAGCATCAAAATGCAGATTAGTCCACGTTTAGGATTTGCATTTCCGATCACTGAAACAGGGGTTATTCATGCCAGTTATGGCCACTTTTTCCAAATTCCAGAGTATGGACGAATGTATGAGAACCCCGACTTTAAGGTGACCTTGGGGAATTTTAATACGTTTATGGGAAATGCAGACTTAGAGCCACAACGTTCCACCATTTATGAATTAGGGCTTCAACAACAGTTAGGCCGAGTGATTGCAATAGACGTCACGGCCTATTATCGGGACGTACGAAACCTCATCGGTGCAAAACTTTACCGGACTTATACAGGATCGGACAGCTACGGGCGGTACGAAAATACCGACTTCGGCGCTGTGAGGGGCTTTACCACCTCGCTACAATTGGTGATCCCGGAGGCCGGTATTCGGGGTGGGCTAAATTATACCTACCAGTCTGCACGTGGTAATGCAAGCGATCCAAGACAAGCGTTCTATGATGCGCAAGGGAACAACGAAGCGGCCCGCTCGCTGATTCCACTCGATTGGGACTTGCAGCACAGCCTAAATGCAGATTTGACATGGAATATGGACGGATGGTCAGCCGGAATCATCGGTGAATACAAGTCGGGCTATCCGTTTACACCCACCGACGTCCAACGTAATCCGATCGTTGAAGAACGAAATGGCGCGCGTTACCAACCCGAATTTCGGATAGACCTGCGTGCTGGCCGAAACTTTAACATTGGTAATGTGCGGGCACAGCTTTTCTTATTTGCAGATAATCTCTTAGATGCCTACCGGTCAGATCGGTATCCGCGCCTATTTCAGTCCGAGATAGACGCCCATCGTGCGAATGGATTAGAAATGATCAATACCCTTAAAGCATTTCGGACAAATCCAGCCGTTCAGCCTTCACCAAGAATGGTGCGGCTTGGCATGATGTTCGACTTCTAAGACATAAGGGTCTTGGATGACCCATTTCTATAACTAAAGAATTGGATAGAGATGCGTAACATAAAATTACTAATTTACTTGCTGATGTGGTTTTTACCAGCCCTCACTTGGGCACAAGTAAACCAATCAGGAACCTACATCAACCCCAACAACGGTGTCCGAGATTGGCGAACAGACATCAACCTGACGGGAAATCAGGTAGAGTCCATCATCACCAACTACGGGACGATTGGGAAGGGAAACGAAAGCATTAATCAGGCGGGTGTTTGGCCAAAAGGAACGGGTCACGGGCACATGCACCAAATGAGTGGCTGGGTGGGTTCGCGATTACCCAACAAAGCCGGACAGCGGACAGTGGTGATTTCGGACGGCTATACCGATGGAAATACAGGCCCGCTCGCTGAGACGGATGGGAAAGTGGAGTGGAAGTTCCAACCCAAACCCGGCTACTTAAACCGAACAATTACAAGGCCAGAGATTGCCAACTCACTCAATCCCAATAGTTGGCCCACCACTTGGCCCGGAAAGGATGCACAATGGCAGGGCAAATGGAATGGCTTCTTTGGCCTAAACCAATTTAATGCAGACCAAGAAGTTTATTATGTGATGGACGACTTCACAAACCGAGAGTTTCAGGTCTTTCCTTTTGGGGAAAGCGACGCCGATCGTCGGGGGTTGGGGCTTCAGGTGGATGTGCGCCTCTTCCAATGGTCGCAGGCTTTGGCGAAAGACATCTTGTTTATGCAATACGAGGTGTCTAATGTGGGGAATATCAACTATACGAGTGAATTAAACAATAATCCCCTTTTCTTTGGTGGTTATACCGATACAAACCCTTCTGGGGCTGGATCTACCGATGACGCTGCTGCCTTTTCAAAACAACGGAATTTGGTCTTTGGTTGGTCTTTTGATGGGGTAGGAAAGTGGACGCAATTCCGTGAAATTCCCCCCGGACACATTGGCTGGAAATTCCTTGAAAGCCCTTCGATCTCGAACGATAAAATAGACAACGACAACGATGGCTTGGTGGATGAATCTCGTGACAACGGAGCTGGTAGCCTTGTCGTTTCCTCTTGTGGGGTGTATGGCGAACCCCGTGAACATTGGTCTGGGGACGAAGACTGCGACTGGAATGCCAAAATTGACGACAAAGGCTCGGATGGTATTGGGCTTGGCGAAGAAGGCTATCCGGGGCCAGATTCGGACGGAACAGAAGGAAATGGAAGACCAGACCAAGGCGAGCCAAACTTCGGACGCTTAGACAAAGACGAATCCGACCAAATCGGACTGACTTCCTTCTTTGCGCCGCTCTTCGGAACGGTGGATATTAAGGACGAAGAAGCCATGTGGCCTCGGATGCAGCCCGGGTTCTTTGACGTACCACAACAAGCCGTAAACCAAATCTGGATTTTTGCGTCGGGGCCGTTTGCCCTGCCTGTAAACCGCACCGAACGCTTTTCTACGGCCTTCCTGTGGGGTGCAAATCAGGATGCACTTTTCCGAACAGCACAAGTGGCACAGCGGATTTATGATGCCGATTACCGTTTTGCGCGTCCACCACGTCAACCCGAATTGCGCGCTGTTGCCGGAGATAAACAGGTGACATTGCTCTGGGATGACCTTTCGGAGTTTTCTCGCGATCCTATTTATGGTCGAGATTTTGAGGGATACCGAATTATTAAGTCCACCGATCCACAGTTCCGAGATGCGAAAGACGTGACCGATGCCTTCGGAAATGCGGTGTATAAACGTTCAATTGCGCAATTCGACAAAGTGAATGGACTTGTTGGGCCACACCCGTTACAATTCGGGGAAGAAATTGGCTTACCAAACGGCATCCATTACCACATGGGAGAGGACAATGGCTTACAGCACGCTTTTGTAGATCGGGATGTGGTGAATGGCCGCACGTATTATTATGCCGTTGTTGCTTACGATTCCGGATATAATACCGACTACTACAAGCGTGGCATTTCAGAAATCGAAGACCTCTTCCCCATTTCGCCGTCAGAATCGCCAGCCAGTATTACGCTAACCAATGGTGTTGTTACCAAATACGACCGCAATACCGTATCGGTAACGCCGAATAAACCTGCTTCCGATATTGAAATCGGAAAACTCCAGACCGAAGCGGGTAATTTCGTCAAAAAGACCAATGGTTCTTCCACAGCGGCAGTCAAGGCCGTTGCCCTCTCTGGCGAAATCCTTAAAGATGCCACGTATAACATCACCTTCGATACCCAAACGGTTTCGGGAAGACCTTCGGTAGAGTACCAGACGGCTACTTTTAGTGTTCGTTCCACAGATGGTCGCGTATTGGCGGATCGGGTGGTCGTTCCAAAAACGGCGGATGGCATCGCCCGCACTACATGGACGCACGAGCTTTTGGCAGATGGCATTTTATTACAATTTGAAAATGGCTACCCGACGGAATCGGACACCAAAAAAAACTCGGCTTGGGGCGATGGCGTGAAGGCTAATCTGAAAACCGAGGTGGAGGCAACTGGCTCAACAACGTATCCTACCGCACCAATATGGCCTATCAATGCCGTCGTTGAGTTTACGCAGGCTGTAGCGGATACTGCTTGGTTTTCTGTAAATGCTACCCGAACGGTTGATACGTATTTTAAGGTCTATGATGCCGTAACCAAAAAAGGCTTAGACTTTATTTTTGCTGAACCTACCGAAACTGCAAATGGAAGAATTGATGTGGGCGAGGCTATTGGCTTGGTCTTTAAGGATAAACCAACGGATACGCGGTTTACCCGTGCATGGACGATTCGGTTCCTCCAGCCAACAGATGCCGATGGAAAACCACTTGCTGCTTCTGCTACGGTTACACCACAGCCCGGAGATAAGTTCTTCTTGCGATCAATAGTGCCCTTTGGTAAAACAGACAACTTTGCATTTGGCTCTTTGGCCTCTAAACAAGTTCAAAATCCAGAGGCATCGCTTTTAGATAAGGTCTATGTGGTTCCAAATCCTTACGTCGTCGGGAATACCGCAGAAACCCGCCCCTTTCTCTCTGGTCGAGGAGAACGTAAGTTGTTTTTCCGGAATCTACCGGCAAAGGCAGTCGTAAGAATCTACACGGCAAGCGGGGTATTTGTCCGTGAATTAGAAGGCGCTAATGGAACCGCAACGTGGGATTTGCAAACCAAGGATGGTCTTGAAGTATCCTATGGCCTCTATTTTTACTTGGTCAAAGCAGAGGGAATCGGTGAGAAAACGGGCAAATTTGCCATTGTCAACTAACCTTTAACGTGCTCGGCGAACAGTAATGTTTATGCAACAATACAGTAATGTTTATGCAACAATAAGGATATAATCATGAAAAAGCTTTTTAGCCTTGTTGTGATGGCCTTGTGTCTGCCAATTTTGGCGATGGCACAGTCTAAGGTTGGAACAACCTCGGCGCCGTTTTTGGAAATCGGCGTCGGTGCAAGAAATGTGGCCATGGGGGAAGCCAGTGTCTCTACGGCCAATGACATCACAGCACTTTATTGGAATCCTGCTGGATTGACCAATCTGAAAAACGTGGAAGTTGGATTTCAACATACCACTTGGTTTGCCGGAACCCAACTCCAATATGCTGCCGGCGGAATTAACTTGGGGAATGCCGGAGCGATTGGCCTAAGCATGTATTCAATGGGTTCTGGCGAAATGGAAGTCAGAACATTAGAATACGAGGAGGGAACTGGAGAAACCTTCAATGTGCAAGATTTGAGCATCGGACTTTCTTATGCCCGTGCGCTAACGGATAATTTCTCGATTGGGGGAACGGCAAAACTGATCAATTCGAGGCTTTGGCGTATGTCTGCAAAAACGATGGCGTTAGACTTGGGGGTGCAGTACCAAACGCCCCTGAAAAACCTAAACCTCGGCTTTGCAATTTCTAACTTTGGTGGACAACTTAAATTGGATGGGGACAATACCAGTACCCGCATAGACCTTGATCCTCTCGGCACGGGAGATAATGACGGCCTATTGGGAAACTTGGCCGTTAAATCGTGGGATTTACCCCTTGTTTTTAGGATCGGACTACATTACGATGCCGTAAAAACCGCCAATAGCCGTTTGATGATCACCACAAATGCCTTGTATCCAAACAACAACGAAAGATCCGTTAATGCAGGGATGGAATATGCCTTCCGCGAGATGTTTTTCCTTCGTGCGGGAATGAGCAATCTCTTTCTACCAGATGCAAATCGGGGGCAAGGCAATATGCGCCTTGGCTTTGGCTTGATGCTCGGCGGAAAGATCGGTGCAGATTATGCCTTTGCAGATCGTGGTGATCTGGGAAGTACGCATATTATAGGTGCTACCATCCGCTTCTGATCCTGTGCAAAATGTTCCTTTGGCAATCGGGGTAATCTTCATGACTTACCCCGATTTTTAGTATCGAATAGGTGTATATTCCATTCCAAGCGAACTCTTATCCGAATAAACCATTGATTACAGGTCACTGGAAAGGAGTAGCTGATTAACCAAAGTATCTATATAGAAAGCGACCAAAATGCGCAAACCAATTCTTGGATTCATCGGAACAGGTGTCATGGGTAAAAGCATGGCCGGACATTGGCTCAAGGCCGGATATGAGGTTTGGGTGTATAACCGGACGAGAGAAAAACTTCTCCCACTTATCGAAATGGGGGCAAAAGAAGCCTCTTCAGTCGCCGAAATATCCTATAAGACCGAGGTCATTGCTACCATGTTGGGCTTCCCAAATGATGTAGAACTTACCTATTTCGGGGAAGATGGACTTCTTAACAATGGAAAGGAAGGACAGCTCTTGATTGATTTTACAACTTCCTCGCCAAATTTGGCACGTATAATTGCCGAAAAAGCAAAGGATAAGGGCCTTTTCGCATTAGATGCTCCGGTTTCTGGCGGTGATATTGGGGCACGCGAAGCAAAACTTTCCATCATGTGCGGTGGCTCGGATGGGGCTTTCGAACGTGCATTGCCCTTACTTAAGATTCTCGGCCAAAATATTCTGCATCACGGTTCGGCAGGGGCTGGTCAAGATGCGAAGATGTGCAACCAAATCACCATTGCCGGAATGATGATGAGTGTGATGGAAGCCTTGGTCTATGCAAAGGCTTCTGGTTTAGACCCCGAAAAAATGCTTCAATCCGTTGGCTCAGGTGCAGCTACCTCATGGACGCTCCAGAACCTGATGCCCCGTGTGCTGAACAATGACTTGAATCCGGGTTTCTTTGTTGCGCACTTTATAAAAGATATGGACATTGCCCTTTTTGAGGCACAAAAAAAGGGATTGGAACTGCCTGCGCTTCAATTGGCTCGGAAACAATATCAACGCTTGGCTGATATGGGTTATGCACATTTGGGTACACATGCCCTCTGGTTGGTGTATGAGGACTTGTTAGGCTAAGTGGTCAAAAGGTAATTGTATTTGAGGACTTTGGATTGGTGAAAGCCGGAATGTTCTACGATGTTCAGGAGTGGGGCCATGGAGGGCGATGGCGGCATAGTGGGCTTGGGTTGGATATCCTTTATGCGCATCGAAGCCAAAATCGGGGTAGCTTGTGTGTAACAACTGCATCATCCGGTCTCGTGTTACCTTGGCTATGATGGAGGCAGCGCCTATACATTGGCTTGTTGCATCACCTTTTACAATGGCCTCGGCGGTGAAGGGGCAATTCGGGATAATCCTGTTCCCATCAATAAGCAAATAATCTGGTAAAGGATTTAGTTGCTCCACAGCACGGCGCATTGCCTCCATAGATGCCCAAAGGATATTCAAATGGTCAACTTCGGCAGGAGAACAAATCCCAATTCCCACTGAAATTGCTTTCTCCATGATTTGCTTAAAGACGGTTTCTCGTTGTTTTTTGGTCAGTTTTTTACTGTCTGTGATTTCTGGAAGTGCAAGGTTAGGTGGCAAAACTACCGAAGCAGCCACTACAGGGCCAGCCAAACAACCACGTCCAGCCTCGTCCACGCCGGCAAGGAAGTTTATCGCTTCATTTTGGTAGTATCTTTGATCAAATTCAAATCCAGCCGAATGAGGAGTCATATTAAAGTTGCGGTCATGCACAAATTTTTGGGTGATAAAATGCCGAATAAGCTACCGCCAAATAACCCAAGGATCGCCTTTTTAGATAAAATATGAAGGTGCAGGGCAGTTATAAGGTCACATCCTCCAAATGTTCTGCCATCATGGCTTTTCCGTACAAATCAAGAAGTTGGTCGGAGTTGGCCTTTCGGATGGCTTCATGCCATACATCGGGCAAAGGGCCAAATTTAGCCATCAACGCCTCTATCAAATGCTGACCCATTT